>CAZWGW010000964.1:0-2926 GCA_964633565.1 uncultured Planctomycetaceae bacterium | reverse complement strand
AAAGGCGAACCACTGGGCGAGGGGAGCGGGCTGCGGATGTATCGTGCGGAACAGCATGCCTACCTGATCCGGGATACGAAGACGTTCGCGATTTGCCCGGCCGGGATGGGTGATGAACTGGCCGACTGGATCTCGCGCCCGAATCACCAGACCACCGAGGGGATCCTGCAACTCCTCCAGGAAACCGACCGCGAACGACTCTTTACCGTCCTGATGGAAGTGGACGACGTGCGCAGGCACCAGGCCGAGTTGTTTCCCCCTGAGGCAGGGGCGGCCATCGCACGCGTGCTGGATGCGTTCAGTGACGACGCGGAGACGGTCTCCTGGAGCGTCAACCTGGGCGACACGTTTCATTCCGACCTGCAGTTTCGGACGCGCGTCGCCGACGGGCAGGAAATCCTGACCCCGGACCGGCTGGTGAAATCGCTGAACGAAAAACTCGCGCACGCGCCGCACGACCTGATGTCGATGATCCTCAGGATGCGCCCGCCGATGAAAGGCGCGGCGACGATCATCGGCCGGTATCCGGCGATGGTCGAGGCGTACCGGCAGGCGACCGTGCCGACGACCGGCAAGCGGCAGGTGCGGCTCACGACCGTGCTCCCGGCCCGGTCCGCCCCCAACCTGGCGCTGGCCACGCTGCTGACCTGGGACGAAGCACGTCGCACGGACTTCTCCGGCCCGTCGCGGCCGCCCACCACAGTCGCCGCCGCCAACACCAACCTGCCGGTGTCGGTCGCCGAGCGCCTGAAACTGACGATCGACGCGGAGTTCAACCGGACACCCCTGCAGGACGCGCTCCGTTACATCTGCGACGAGATTCAGATCAAACTGGACCTCGACGGCGACGCCCTCAAGGACGCCGGATATACGCAGAACATGCCGCAGACGTTCAACCTCGGCAAGGTCCCCGCGTCCGCCGCGATTTATGAGATCATCAGGAACAACGACGGCAACGGCAACGAGGAAAACCGCATGGTGGTGTCGGTCAACGAGCAGGCGAAGTCGCTCATCGTCCACACCCGGAAGTTTGCCGACCAGAAGGGGCTGCCGGTCTTTTCGGTCGGTCCGGCACAGTGACGGCCGCGCTATGCGCGTGTGCGAGCCGTTCACGAGTCGACGTCGCGTTGCGGTCCAACGCGGCGTCGCGGAACGGAAACGCTGATGGACATGTTTCAATTCCCCTGCCCGCATTGTGCCGCACGGCTGCGGCTCCGTGACCGGAGCTTCGCCGGACGGACGGTCGCCTGTCCCGACTGCCGGCGACCGATCCGTGTCGTCGCCGCGCCGGACGGCTCGCTCGCGGGACATGTGCCGGACTCCTCGCCTGGCCCAACGTCCATCGGCAAGTCGACTCCATCCGCCGCCGGAGATCGGTCTCCCATGACCGTCGGCGCTACGCCGGCAGAAGGTGCGGCAGCCGTCGCTCCGGCATCGCACGTTCATCGGCGATGGCGGTCGCCGGCAATCGCGGCCGCCGGGCTCGCCGCAACGGCCGCGGTCGCCATCGCGGCCTTCGCGTGGCGTGGCATATTCCGCAACTCCGGCAACGACGGCCAATCGAACATTCCCGCCGCGAACAACCAGCCCGCGGGAGATCCTGCGTCTCCCGCTGGACCCGAACGACCGGGTGCCCACTCTCCCGCCGATACGACCGAAGCGCGGTTGAAGCAACTGGCGGAATGGATGGACACCTACGTCGACGCTCACGGCCACTATCCTCCGGGCACGACGACCGGAAGCCCGCTGCCCGTCGATCAGCGCCTGAACTGGATGGCGGCGCTCGCCGCGGAGCAGGCGGCGGACGGCAACCTCCAGCCGCAGCGGGACCGGCCGTGGCACGACCCGCTCAACGACCGGTTCGTGCGGCGGCGGATCGACGCGTTCCAGAACCCCGCCATCGCCGAGGTCGTGGGCCAGGACGGCTATCCCGCCGGACACTTTGCCGGCATGGCCGGTGTCGGAGCCGACGCCGCCGAACTGCCGACACACCACGGCCGCGCCGGGATCTTCGGGTTCCATCGGACGACGCGCCGCGACGACGTCCGCGACGGGACGGCCAACACGATCATGGTCGCCGGCGTAATGCCGCCGCTCGCCTCGTGGGCGGCGGGGGGCGCGGCCGCCATCCGACCGTTTGCGAAAGAGCCGTATGTCAACGGCCCCGACGGCTTCGGTACCGGGCAGGCGGACGGCATGTTCGTATTGATGGCTGACGGCAGCGTCAGGTTCCTCTCACTCGACACCGACCCGGTCATCCTGCGACGGATGGCGGCCATGGCCGACGGGTTGCCGCTCGACAAGGACGTGCCCGGTGAGCCGGACTCCGCGGGCCTGATTCCGCCGCCGCTGGTCGGCGTGCCTCCCGTGCCGCCGGAGGGTGTCGCGGTCGTTGGCGTCCCCGCTCCCGATCAGAAACCGATTGACGTCCCTGTCGCGCCGGACCTGCCGGTCATCGACGTCGACGCCGCGCTCCGGCAGCGGATCGCGTCGATCGAGCAATTGGACCCGGTCCCCGCCTCGAAACTGCTGCAGCAGGTCGCCGAGATGGCGGGCGTCACAATCGACGCGCGTCCCGTCCTCGACGACCGCAACGTCGCCGACCGGCTCAATGCGCCGGTGACGCTGAGCCTTGCGGACACGACGGTGCGCGACATCCTGCAGTCCGTGCTCGACCAGGCGCGGCTCAGATTTGAGACGGGGGAGTTCGGTATCCGAGTCTCGCCGCTGGAGTCACAAGCCCCCTGACAAAGCTGCGATCAAGGCTCCCGAAGTTGCGTCTCGCACCGTTTTTCGGGGGATCACTCCAGCCCGAAGCGCAAGGTTTGATTTTGCGCTTCTGGCGTGAGGCGATTGGCATCGTAACCCGAAGCGTAAGCTTTGATGTTGCGCTATTGGCGTGAGGCGAATGGCATCGTAACCCGAA
>CAZWGW010000963.1:0-2931 GCA_964633565.1 uncultured Planctomycetaceae bacterium | reverse complement strand
CGTGATGAAGGCGCTGGAGAAAGACCGCTCGCGCCGATACGAGACGGCGAACGGCCTGGCGGCCGACGTGCTGCGGTACCTCGCGGATGAACCGGTGTCGGCGTGTCCGCCGTCGGCGGCGTACCGGTTCCGCAAGTTCGCCCGGCGGAACAGGGGGCTGCTGACGTCGGCGGTCGTGTTGACTGTGGCGCTCGTCGCGGGAACGGCGGTCAGCACGTGGCAGGCAATTGAGGCATCGCGGCAGCGGGACCGGGCGCTGAGCGCTGAGGGGCGTGCTGACGGGAATCTGAAGGAGGCGCTGTCATCGGTGGACAGCATGCTGACGCGCGTGGCGGATGAGCGGCTGGCCAACGTGCCGATGATGGAGGACGTGCGCCGCGCATTGTATGAAGACGCACTGCAGGTGTATCGCCGGTTAGCTCAGCAGGCCGGCGACGACCCGCAGGTCCGACTCGAAACGGCCAAGGCCCAAAGGCGCGTCGGCCGGATCCTGGTGCTCCTGGGACGAAACGAAGAGGCGGAGTCGGAACTGGAAGCCGCAGCAGGGCTGCTGCAGACGATGCTCGAGCAGATTCCCGCAGACAGTCAGGTGGAGATTGAACTGGCGCACGTTCGCCGGCTGCAAGGCGCCCTGCTCACGGCCACGCGGGAGTCACGACTCGCCCATCTCACCGAGGCGGTCGAGATCCTGCAGCGTCATGCGCGCAAACTCGCGGGAGATCACAGCGTCCAACTGGAGCTCGGAGAATGCCTGAGTGTGGTGGGGCACCTGCAGCGGCAGAGCGGAGACCACTCGGCCGCGCTCGCGAGCTTTGCGGAGGCAGAGCGCGTGTTCGTCGCATTGACCGGGGCGAACCCGGATGACCGGGAGACGGCCATCAGGTACGCGAAGCACCTGCAGAACTTCGGCGTCTCATTCGAATGGGCGGGAGACTGGACGAACGCGGCATCGAAATTCGCGAAAGCTGCAGAAGTTGCGCGCGCACGCGTCGACTCTGACCCGGGGGAAGCGGAGGCCCGGCACGTCCTCGCGACGGCGCTTCTCAATCAGGCGAACGTCCTGATGCGGCAGGAACAGCATGCCGGTGCGGACGCGGTGTATGCCGAGTCGAGAACGATCTTGGAGCAGCTCGTTCGGGACTACCCGTCGTTTCCCCAATACCGGTTGCGCCTGTCGGGGACCCTGATGAACGCCTGTTGGAGCGCATCGCAGTTAGACGAGCCGGAACGCGGCGTTGAATACTCGGAGGAGGCAGTGGCCGTACTGGAGTACCTGACGGACAAATGGCCCGACGTGCGGGAGTACCACTCCGCTCTGGCGGGCGCGCTCAGCAACCTCGCGTGGCTCTTGTGTACGCAGGAAATCGATCCGGAGCGGGCCGAATCGCTGGCGCAGCACGCCATTCAGGAGGGCCGACTGGCGCTGGAATCACCGGGGGACGCCAGCAGTTTTCTGATGAAAAGTCACCATGTGCTGGCGAATGCGCAGATGCAGCTCGGCCGCTGGTCCGAGGCGCGCGCCACGTGTCTCGCCGGTCTGCACGTGGCGGAAACGCTGAAGAAGAAGCGGCCGGATGATCCCGACATTCCTTCCATGATCGACGATTTCCAGCACGTTCTACAGGCCGCGGAGGAACGGGAGGCGAACATGCCGCCCTGAGCGACCGACGAGAATTCACGACAAACCCAGCCGGTGAGCCGTTAGCGCCAACCAACCTTCACCGGCCGGGTGCTGCCACCCGGGGACACGGTCCGCGCCCCGGACGGACGGCTTGTGCATTGTATCGCGGACTGATGTTTCCGGGGAAACCACATCCATGTCCGCCATGCCATCGTTAATGCGATTCTTGTCCGTGCCACTGTCGGCGCTCGCGGCGCTGCTCGCCGCCGCCGGCGAGGCCCGTGCGCAAGTCGTCACCAGCGGGGAACTCGTGCTACGCGACTTCGGCGGCGACCCCGCCATTCTGGACGTCACGATCGACCGGATCACGTTCTACGCCGCCGCGGGAACCACCATTAACTTTGACGGCCTGTGCTGGGAGACGCCGTTCACCGAAACCGGCGATCTCAACGGCGACGGTGAGATCACCTGGACTGACTTCCAGATGACGCTGCTCGACGCGGGCGCTCGGATCCTCGTCAGTCATGACGACGGTCCGCGCGGCGGCGATGGCTCAATTACCGGGTTCGACGGCAACTTCACCTACACGTTCGCCGACGCAGGCGTGTATGTCCTGGCGGTCGGCAGCACCTTGCCGGATTTCCGGCTGTTCACGCGGGTCGAGGCCCTGCAGGGCTACCGCCTCGATTTCGCCCGCCCGGGAATATCGTTCGGGCAGGGTCAGCAGCACGGCGACTGGCAGGTGACGTTCAATGTCCTCGCCGGATCGGTGTCCCACATCGTCGTGGACACGCTGGGGAACCCGGCGACACCCAACCCGAACTCGCCACCGCAGGTCGCTTGCGCAGTCGAGGCGGACACGCTGTGGTCACCCGATCAGCGATTCGTCGACGTCGGACTGGGCTTCGATGTCAGCGACGACGCCGATGCCGCGCCGGCGGTGAATGTGTTCGTCTACAGCAACGAAGGGGGCACGGACGACGTGCGGTTCGACGCGGAGGGGCTGGAACTCCGCGCGGAACGGCGCGGCAACGGCGACGGCCGGGTGTACCTGGTTGTCGTCGTGGCGACGGATTCGGCCGGGGCGACGGGGTTCGATTGCTGCACGGTCGTTGTGCCACACGATGCGAGCGAGGCGTCGGAGACGCTGGTCGCTCTGGAAGCCAATGACGCAGAATCGGCGTGTCATGAGACCGGCGCGCCGCCGGAGGGTTACACGTTCATTGGATCGATGGCAATTCCGTGACGTGCCCTTGCGCGCGCGGACCCACTCTCTGTCTCCTTCATACAACAACCCGATCTGGATCCGA
>CAZWGW010000962.1:0-2944 GCA_964633565.1 uncultured Planctomycetaceae bacterium | reverse complement strand
CAGCACCGTCTTGATCGCCAGCGCGTTCGGGTCCGGGATCTCGTCGGGCGTCACCAGGCACGGCCCGAGCGGACAGAACGTGGCGAACGTCTTGCCGCGGCACCACTGGCCGCCGCCCCATTTGAGCTGCCAGTCGCGGGCCGACACGTCGTTGGCGCACGTGTAACCGAGCACATAATTGAGCGCATCAGCTTTCGACGCGTTGTAACACCGCTTGCCGATGACGACCGCCAGTTCGCATTCATAGTCGACCATGTCGCTGCGCAGTTTGCGCGGCAGAATGATCGGGTCGCCGGGATTCTGCACGGCCGACGAGGTCTTCATGAACACCACCGGCTGCTCCGGGATCGCCTGCTTCCCCTCCTCAGCATGGCGCCGGTAGTTGAGGCCGATGCAGATGATGTCGGCCGGGGCGATCGGGGCGAGCACTTTCTGGACGTCGGCTGGCGTCCCCGTATCGCGAACCCCGGTGAACAGATCTCCCTGCAGCCGTATGGCGGGGCCGTCGGATTGGCGACGTGCGTAGCCGATCTGACCGCTGGAGTCGACGTAACGGATGATCTGCATGGGAGCCGGGCGTCCTGCGATTCAAGCAGCGCGGCGGCCATCCCACTGGCGACATCGGCAGCGGCGACCGACCGGTATTGAACCGCCACGATAGAACGGGGCAGGGCGGATCGCAACGGAATGAGCGTGAGGCGAGACTGGCAGGCTGCGACGCAGGTGGACTCGCGCCGGCTCCAGGCCTCCGACAGGGCTGATTGACACAATGCGCAATGGGCGTTGACTTTGCCATGCCTGCGTTTTTCATCAGCATTCGCGAGACGTGGTTGATCGTTCACACTGGTTGCGGCCCTTGCCCGTCGATTTGGACCCGGTGTCGTTCCGACGTATGAGACAAGTGCCAAAGTCGCACACCGCATCAAGTCCCTGTTTGCCAAGGAGTGGGCCATGCAGCGTCGCAGGTTACGTCGAGTTCTCTGGGGGACGCTGATTTCGGGGGGAGCGCTCGCGGCCGGGGCGGCGCAGGCCGGTGAATGGTTCTTCAAACACGCCCGCCTGCACAAGGGACTTCCACGCTACAACTACGGGTACGACGACGTCCGCACGTCCGACTTCCTGACCACCGCCGCCGCCGTGGAGGAACAGGTGGTCGTGACGGCCGGGGACGTGCAGCTTGCCACGTTGTCCGCCCCCGAGAGCATGCCGTGGCGCGACGCGCTGCCGACCGCGGAGTCGTCAATTCTCCACCGGCAGGATTTCATCGCGAAGTCCAATGCCAACGACGAGACCGGTCAGGTCCCCGGAAAGTTCCCGATTGCCGAACAGTGGCCCGTCACGCCGGGTTCCGCCGTCACGCGGCCGATCATCATGCGCCGCAAGACGTTTGCGCCCGACGAGAAGAAGGCCGCCCTCCAGATCCAGGACGTGACGCTGCAGCAGCTCGGGCTGGCGATCTACGAGACGGGCGAAATTGCGGCCACCGGCTCGATCACGCTCCAGCTCTCCGATCCCCCGGGCAAGATCGGCAAACAGGTGCTGATCGAGATCCGCGGCTTCGGCGCCACCCCCAGCGGCCTCCCTGACCCCCCGAACGGCCCGATGCACTTCCGCCTGACGCACTGCGTGTGGCTGAGCAGTGGCCAGGAGTCGACCATTTCACTGGTTGGCGTGAACAAAGACGACTCCATCCGCCGCCATTTCGACGAAATCACGCACCTCCAGATCAAGCTCTACGACCGGCAAAGTCGATAAAGCTTACGACAGCCGACAGGTCGGGGGCCGCGTTCAAGTGGAGCGCGTCTTTCATCGCTGACTGGATCGTGGGCAATCACGGTCCCGCTGTCGCCGGGGGGGCCGGATCATGGCGAGTGTCTCTCCTTGCGCGCGGTTGATCCCCGCGTCGCTGCTGATCTGCGCCCTGCTGCCGCATGCTGCGTTCGCCGAGCATCACCGCACCAGCGGGTTCGACGAACTGGTCATCTACGACGCCGGCACGCACGAACGCGGCATCCCCGGCGTCCTGCTTGGCGAATCCTCCGAGGGACAGAAGGTCGAGTTCTCTCCCGCCATTCACGTGCACCGCTACTATTACAACGGCAAAAAGGAGTACCAGGGGCCGATCATCTCCGGCGGACCGACGATCGTCGTGGCCCGGCATCCGTGCACCAGCGAAACGATGTACATTGAGGTCGACCTCCCTGGCGGGGCGCCCCTCATTTCGTACGACAAGCACAGCATCACGTACGTCTATTCTCACAACCGCGTGAAGCTGCTCTTCACGCGGACGGGCCTGTTCTGCGGCGACGAGCGGGTGAAGATCGTCAACAAGCCGGGGCACGGCGTGCTGCGCCGCGTGGACGAGGCCTTTTCTGACGTGTGGGAGTGCGCCGAGGACCACCACCAGAAATCGCGGCTCACCGGATCGCTGCGCGAGGCCTGCCAGGCGACGGGCACGGTTGCCAAGGGGACGTACGGCGCGGTCGAGACGGCCGCGGCCGAAGTCGTCGATCGCGCGACTGCCGTGCTCAAACAGTTCCCCGGCATCCAGCAGCTCAACAGCCTGGGAGAAGACAGCGATGCAACCGAGTACAAGGAGTCGGTGCGACAGGCCGCCGAAACGCAGAAGGACGAGGCCATGAAGTTCCTGCCGACGATCCGCTAGCGCCCGGACGCGCCGGCGGAGGGTCCGGCGACTTGAAGAGATGTGCCACGGCCGTGTCGGCCGTGCGAGTGCAAACAGAACATTGTTCCCGATCGCGGGACGGTCGGGAGCGTCACTGGGCCACACGCCTAGGCCATGGGAGGGCCGAGACCGTGAAGATTTCCACACTGTGTGCGGGTTTGAGCGTCCTGGGGGCCGTCGCGACGTACGTGAGCGGCAACGGGCGGCAGGCGCCGTGGATGGGCGGTGAGCCGACGCGGGCGGTGGGGCCGACGGAGT
>CAZWGW010000961.1:0-2947 GCA_964633565.1 uncultured Planctomycetaceae bacterium | reverse complement strand
GTTTCCGCAGATACCGTTCCTCGAGAGTCTGTGTCGCGTTCCGGCGTGGCTCGACTGGCTGGCCCTGTCTGGAATCGGGATCGGACTGTTGTTGTCCATAGTCGGTGGCGAGGTGCGCCCGCGCTCCAGGGCCGGGCTCGCCCTGTTCACCGCCTGCCTGGCTGCGTCGATCCTGCTGGACCAGCACCGGCTCCAGCCGTGGGCGTATCACTTCGTGATCGTGGGCGCGGTCCTCAGCCTGGTTCCGACAGCTTGCGGCCTGCGACTCCTGCGGCTGCTGGTGGTGACGATCTACTTCTGGTCGGCAGTCTCGAAACTCGACGCGGCGTTTCTGGAATCGCATGGACAACTGCTGCTGGACGGCCTCATCCGGGCTGTGAGACTCGACGCGGGTGCGTGGTCTGCTGACGTACGCCGCGCCGTTGCGGCGGCATTCCCCCTCGGCGAGTTGGCTGTCGGCGCGCTCCTGCTCGTGACCCGTACCCGAGTTGTCGGGTTGGCAGCCTCCATCGCGATGCACCTGGTCCTGCTGCTGACGCTCGGTCCCTGGGGGCTCGATCACAAACCGGGTGTGCTGATCTGGAATGTCTGCTTCATCGCCCAGAATGTGCTGCTGTTCCGGCCGACCAGTGCTCTGGAGCCGCCGGCGCAGGTCGGCCGTGTCGCGCAGTACCGTTCCTTCGCGGCGACCATCGTGGTTGCATTGGCGGGCGTCATGCCGCTGCTGGAGTCGACGGGGTGGTGGGACCACTGGCCGAGCTGGGCGGTCTATTCGTCGCGGCCTGCAATCGTCACGATGCTGGTACGTGAGACGCGCGTGGACAACCTGCCGTCGACCCTGCGTTCCTGTGTCGGCCCGGCGGAACCGTTGACCGATTGGCGCCCGGTCAGCATC
The DNA here is from genome assembly GCA_964633565.1 of uncultured Planctomycetaceae bacterium. GTDB lineage: Bacteria > Planctomycetota > Planctomycetia > Planctomycetales > Planctomycetaceae > CAZWGW01. Next base: position 2,052 of record CAZWGW010000961.1, on the reverse strand, counting down.
GACGCATGGTCCTTCAACCTGCTGCAGTGTCCTGTGTACCCGCAGGATCGGTATCGGCTGGCGGTCATCGGCGCGGTGGCCGGGAAGGCGAGCCTGGGAGACGACGTGCGGGTGCGGGTGGAGAGTTCGCCCCGCCGCTGGACGGGCGCGCGGGCAAGGCTTGAGTTCACGGGACTCGCCGAAATTCACTCGCGATGCAGCGCCTTCCTGGTCAACATGCGGCCGCGACGTGCGGATCAAGAGCGTTGAATGCAGTTCCCCGTCCGCGCAAGCAAAAACCCGGCCTTTGCGGGAAGGCCGGGTTTCCGAGGTGGCCCGATACCGGCGCGTATCAGCGCGGAACCGGAATCAGATCAGGAGTGGCAGCCGATTTCTCAAGGTCGGATTGCGTCGGCGGCGGCGGCGCCTTGGGCTCCGGCGTCCCCTGCGGAATTGACTGCGGCTCGCCGAATTCCGTGGCCCCCGGCTGCGGACGCGGCCGGACCACGCGCTTCACGACCTTGCTGTACTGCGGGATGTGCCAATCGACCGGTCGCGGCACGGGCGGGACCATTCCCGGGTAAGCATGCCAGTGCGGCACGTGCTGGTAGTAATAGCCGAGTTGCGTGGTGTCGGTGGGCATGTAGACCATCGGCGCCGGCACCTGCGGCGGGACCGGCTGGCCCGTCAGTTCGGCCGGAAAGAAGCGGTGGTACGGCACCCACACGCGCTGCATGGGACGGCGACCCGGAGGCACAAAGCCCTCGTCGGGAGCGACGTACCGGCCGGGATCGTACTGGCGACGTTCCTTCTCCGACACGCCCGGCGGGCAATCGCTGATTCGCACCAGTCCCACCGCGTCCGCCGGCGCCGCGGTCGGTTCAGGTTCGGCGGGAGGTGCGGACGGGACCGGCTCCTGTGCCAGCACCGAGGCGCCTCCAATACAGCCGGTCAGGGCCAGCCCGAGCAACATTTGACGCGAACGTGTCACCATGGATCATTCCTTCGGGTGCCGTCGTGATGAGTTGAGACCCCCTGACTCCGAGGCCAGGTCAGACTCGACTACTTCTTCGGGGTCGTGAGCGGAACCGGATGTGAGATCGGTGTCAGCCGGCTCGACGGGATGCCCCAGCCGTAGTTGTAGGTGTGGCGGACCATCGGCGCGAGCGGCACGGAAACCGGTCCTCCGACGCCCTGGGCCGCATACACCTGCCCGTCACGCTTGTCGAAGTAGTACGGATCGGCCGGGTACACGATGTCGTAGCATCCGAACAGTGGCGTCTCCGGGTGGTTGAAACAGCCGATCTTGAACGCGTCCCGGCGGTGCTTGAAAAAGTCTCCGCAATTGTCGAACAGGCCTTCCCAGAATCCGATCGGCTCGTGGTTCGGATACCAGTCCCAGTGGCCGTCCGGGCACTGCACCCAGCGTCCGTCAGGACAGTAGACGTCGCCGACGGGTTTCCCCCCAATCAGTCGGCAGTCCGGACAGTTCGGGTTGTAGATGCCGCCGTGGGCCCGACAGCCGTCGTCGCCGCGGCAACCGCTGCGACAGCCGTCAAACAGCCGGCATCCGTCGGAACTCGGGCAACCGGAAGGCGGGCACGTCCCGTTTCCGCAGCCGCCTGTGGTGCAGCCCGGTGTCGGGCACGCTCCGGGCTCCGCCGCACATTGCGTCTGCTGAATCGTGGCGGCGTCCGGCGACTGACCGCGGATGATCGGTTTCGGGCGGCGATCCGTGATCCGCACGATGCCCACGTCGTCGGCCTGGACCGCGCCAGCGGCCAGCCCGACGAAGACACCGACGGCCAATCGGCAGGCGGTTTGGAGCGTTTCTCGACTCATGACGGGGTTCCCTGGGTCGTCTCGGTGACGCGGTCTTCTGGTTTCAGCCGCCGCCATGGCTGCGGGTCCACGGGCGACGGTCGGTACGTACTTACCACCGCGGGAGAAGGTGCAGCCGCGAAAACAGGTTCTGATGCGAACGGTACTTGACCTTGACCTCAGTGCCTTCCAGCTTCCAAAGTTCGCTCTGCTTGATTCCCATCGCGCCCAGCAGCCAGTGGCCTTTGACGT
>CAZWGW010000960.1:0-2952 GCA_964633565.1 uncultured Planctomycetaceae bacterium | reverse complement strand
GAACAGAACCAGATCGGCGCCGGCGCGGAGACTCTCACCGACCACCGGCTCGCCGGACAGGCCATACGGCGACAGGTCATACAGGCAGCCGCTCCCCAGGTCGTCAATCGCGACGAGGCCGCGCTCGCGGGCGAGTTCGGCCAGCGGCGCGATCGGCACGTCCTCGGTGAAGCCGACGATGCGGTAGTTGCTGTGATGTGCGCGGAGAATGGCCGCAGTCTGAGCGGTGATGGCCGCGGCGTAATCGGCCAGCCGAGTGCGGTTGGTCGTCCCGACCTCACGCAGGATTGCGCCGGAAGCAGTAAAGACGTCGGGGAGCCGGTACGAGCCGCCGATTTCGATGAGTTGGCCGCGGGAGATGAGCACTTCGCGCCCGACCAGCGACCCGGACGCTTGAAGTGTCCGGGTTGCTGCGCCGGTCACTGTCTGCAACGTCAGGAACGTGGCAGCGGCGCAGTTGTTCACGATGAGCGCGGCCTCCGCGCCGGTGAGTTCGCGCCACAGTCGCTCGAACATGGTGCCGCGCTGGCCGCGGCGGCCCGTGTCGAGATCGAGTTCCAGGTTTGTGTAGCGGGAGGCAAGGTAGACGGCATCGAGGGCGGCATCCGGCAGCGGGGCGCGCCCGAGGTTCGTGTGCAGAATGACGCCCGTGGCGTTGATGACGCGGCCGAGCCGTTGCCGCGATTCGTCCGCCGCACGCTGACTCACGAGCCGGACGGCCTCATCGACGAGTTCGTCGCGCGTCGCCGCGCGCGAGGATGTGGTGAGGTCCTCCCTCAGCACCTCGACGACCTGTCGAACCCAGCCGGTGACGCGCACGCGGCCCGCCGTGTCGCACAGCTTGCGGATCGACTCGTGCTGCAGGACGGCGTCGACCGACGGCAGGACGCGCAAGTCAGGAGTGCTTGTCGGATGGCAGCGCAATTCGGACGTCGCGGCACCTGCCGAGAATGCGGGACCGGCCGGGTCATTCATACCAGCACCTCTTCCAGCAGCCGCGCGGCGTTCGGTCCCGCCGTGCGCGTGTCGCCCGCGCGGGCCGTCACGCCCAGCTTGTCGAAGAACTCCAGACAGGGAATGGCGTGCTTGCGGGTCACTTTCCAGTGGTCCTTGAGTTGCGTGGCCGAGGCTGGGCCGTGCTCACCAATGTACGCCAGGACCCCCTCGCGGAGGGACTCCAACGCACCCGGCGCAAACGCAAAGTCGTCGGAGACGCGCACCAGCCGCCCCGTGTCAACGGCCACCTGCACCAGCGGCGTCAGGTCTTTGAGCGCGATCCCGGCCCCGGCGGCGAACTCTTTGAGCGCGGGGGGCGCCGGCCCCGCAGACGTGCACGCCTCCACCAGCTTGTCGAGCAGACCGCGCTCCCGCTGCGTGAGCCGGGGCAGCTCCCCGACCCGGCCAATCCGCTCCCCGTGCCGGATCAGCCGCTGCCCGGCGATTAACTCGACGACGAGCGTTTCGGCGACGGCGCGCGGCGTCCAGCGCTCGGCCGCGTTCAGCAGCGGCGCGACCGGCACGAACCGCGCCGGCCGGCGGCGTTCGAGTTCGCGATCGACGCGGCGCAGGAACCGCTCCTTGAGCCGTTCCTTGTGGGCCGGGTGGATGAAATGCGCTGCCGTGTCCCGGACGCTGCCAGCGTCCGGGACACTGAGAATCCGCTTCTGTTTCAACAGACCGCTCAGCAGCGGCAATCGTTCGCGCGGCTCGATTCCGACCTGTGCCGCCAGCGTGTTCTCAGTCAGCGCATCCTCGCCGCGGAACTGCAGGAACGCGACGATCCGGTCCGCCGCGTCCGCCGCGTCGAGCGATGACGCGACTTCGAACAGCCGCTGCGTGCGGACCCGGCCCGGAGCGGGTGCGAGGACCGTGCCGCCGCCGAGGGTCTCCACGGGGGAGAGCCGGCGGATGACGAACCGCTGGCCATGTTCGGCCACGATCGGCGACTGGCAGAGGATGACGGCATAACCGGATTGACCGGGCGCCAGTTCGTCGACCGGCATCAGGATGCGGGCGGTGACTTCACTTGCTGCCAGATGCAGGCGGACGAGCCGCCGATGCCTGATGGGCCATTTCTCCGTCGGCAGCACGCGGACCTTGACCAGCAGCCGCCGGGTCGGTTCAAGGTAACCGACGTCGGCCAATTCGTCGCCCCGGTGGATCTCGTCCGGCTTCACTCCCGCCAGGTTGACGGCGGCACGCTGACCGGCCGCGACCAGTTCGGCATCCGCGCCGTGCGACTGCATGCGCCGAACGCGGACTTCGCGTCCCTCCGGCCAGAGCGTGAGCGTCTCCCCGACGTTGACCTGGCCGCTGCGCACCGTCCCCGTGACGACGGTCCCGTGTCCCTGCATGGTGAACACGCGATCGACCGGCAGCCGGAATTTGAGGCCGCGTTCCTGCCGCTGATACTGTCGCGCCACGTCGACCAGGGCGTCGCGCAGTTCCGGCAGCCCCTGCCCTGTGACCGAGGAGACGGCGACGACCGGTGCATTCTGCAGGAACGTCCCGTGCGTCAGCTCGCCCACTTCGTCGCGCACCAGCGCCAGATGGTCCTCGTCAACCAGGTCGCATTTGGTCAGCGCGACGACGCCGGCCCGCAGGCCGAGCAACTCGAGGATCGCGAGGTGCTCGACCGTCTGCGGCATGGCCGAGTCGTCGCAGGCGATGACCAGCAGCGCCAGGTCGACGCCCGTTGCGCCGGCCACCATGTTGTGTACGAACCGCTCATGTCCCGGGACATCGATAATACCGAAATGGAATTCCCCCAGATCGAGGTGCGCGAACCCGAGGTCGATCGTGATGCCGCGGGCCTTTTCCTCCGGCAGACGATCGCAGTCGACGCCGGTCAGCGCACGGACGAGCGACGTCTTGCCGTGGTCGATATGGCCGGCGGTGCCGAGGACGAGCTGGGTCACGAAGGAGAATCCGAATGACGAATGTCGAACTTCA
>CAZWGW010000959.1:0-2955 GCA_964633565.1 uncultured Planctomycetaceae bacterium | reverse complement strand
CCCTCATCACGTCAACTGCAGGAACAGCGCCGATCCAAGGAAATGACTCTCTCGGCCCCACAATACCCCGCAACGAAATGAGCTTCCTCACCCCCCTCTACCTCCTCGGCGCGCTGGCCGTCGGACTGCCGGTCCTGTTCCACCTGATCCGCCGCACGCCGCGGGGCCGGCAACTCTTCTCCAGCGTGATGTTCCTCGCGCCGTCGCCGCCGCGGATCACCCGCCGCAGCCGCATCGAGCACTGGCTGCTGCTCTGCCTGCGGGGACTGGCGGTCTGCCTCCTGGCGGCGGCGTTCGCGCGGCCGTTCTGGCGGGAACAGTCAGCGGCCGACGCCGCCGAGGGGAACGGCCGATGGGTGGCCGTGCTCGTCGACACCAGCGCCAGTATGCGCCGGGGGGATCTCTGGGACGAGACGGGGGAACAGGTTCGCACGGTGCTGCGCGCAGCCGGGCCGCATGACCGTGTTGCGTTGTACACCTTTGACGACCGCCTGCACGAGCGATTCTCGTGGGACGCCTGGGCGGCGCTCGACCCGGCGCAGCGCGCGGAGGCCGCGGACGATGCAATCGGGGACGTGACGCCGACCTGGCGCGGCACCGATCTGGGGCAGGCGCTGGTCGCCGTGGCCGACAGCCTGGAAGACGCGGCCGGCGCCGAGCGGGAACCGGGACCGCGGGAGATCGTCGTCGTCTCGGATCTGGCCTCCGGGAGCCGGCTGGAGGCGCTGCAGGGTTTCGAATGGCCGGACGGCGTGCGCGTCAGGCTCGACCGCGTCGGCTCCGGACTCGCGGCGACCAACGCCGGGCTCCATGTGCCGACCGAAACCGACGCCGGTGACGGATCGCTGCGCGTACGGGTGACGAACGCCGCCGATTCGGACCACGAACAGTTCCGGCTTTACTGGCAGGACGATTTCACGCCACCGTCCGGCGCACCCGACTCCGCCGGTAGACCGGCTGCGGCCCCGGCCACTGCGAGCGTCGAGGTCTACGTTCCGCCCGGTCAGAACCGAGTCGTCGGCGCGCCGGAATTGCCGCCGGACGATGTGCCCACGCGGCTTGCCCTGCTGGGAGACGCGCACGAATTCGACAACACCTGTTACGTCGCACAGCGCCGGACGCGGGACGTCACGATCGTCTATCTCGGCAGCGACGACCGGTCGGATACGACGCAGTACCGGTACTTCGTCGACCCGCTGTTCCCCTCCACGCGGGAACGGAACGTCCGGGTGACCGACTGGGACTTCGAAACGGCCGCGTTGCCCGAGAGCACGACGGGCGTGCAGATGGTCGTGCTGACGGAGCCGCCGCGCCCCGATCAGATCGCCGCGCTCCGCGCGTACACACAGGCCGGTGGCCTGCTCGTCATTGTCCCGCGCACTGCCGACGACTGTGCGGTGATTTACGAACTGGCGGGCGTCGCGCCGCAGCCGGCGACGGAGGCGCAGATCGACAGCTATGCCATGATCGGAGAGGTCGACTTTACCCATCCGGTCTTCGCGCCGCTCGCCGATCCACGGTTCTCCGACTTCACAAAACTCCATTTCTGGAAACACCGGCGGATTGACACAGCGGACCTCCCGGAATGCCGCGTACTGGCCCGCTTCGACGACGGCGACGCCCTGATCGGTGAAGTTCCGCTGGGACCGGGGCGGCTGGTGTTCTTCGCCTCCGGCTGGAACCGTGGCGACAGCCAACTCGCCGTCTGGAGCAAATTTGTCCCGCTGATGAACGCCCTCCTCGAATACGGCGGCGGACAGGTGCAGCGGCAGGCGCAGTTTATCGTCGGGGACGAGGTACCGCTGGCGGCGCTGGGGGGCCCGCGCGACGTGTTCGACAACGTGCGACTCCCGGACGGCACGACTCACACGCTGCCGCAGGACGCCGCCCGCTTCACGCAGACCGACCTGCCGGGCATTTACCGGTTGAGCGGCACGTCGCACGGCGCGCCGCACGAAGTGCGGTTTGCCGTCAACCTCCCCCCGGCCGAATCGCGCACGGACCCCCTGCCGCTCGAGACGCTGGAGGCCGCCGGCATCGGACTGGCGGTGGGTGACTCGGCCGCGGCGCAGCGTGCCGCCGCCGAACGCGAACGGCAATTGCAGAACCAGGAACTGGAAGGGCGGCAGAAGCTGTGGCGGGGGCTGATCATCGCCGCCGTTGCGCTGCTGGTCTTCGAAACGCTCCTCGCCGGCCGCCTGGCACGCCAACGCGGCGAACCGGCCACGTAACCGCTCCCATGCTCGAATGTGACTGACCCGCTCCCCTCGTCACTCAACGCCACGGCCCTCGCATGCCACTCGCCGGCGTCCTCCCGATCGCCCACACCCCCTTCCTCGACGACGACTCGATCGACGAGGCTTCGCTCGCCCGGCAGATGGACTGGGCCGTTGGCCAGGGGGCCGACGGCTTCTGCACCGGCATGGTCTCCGAACTGCTCCGCCTCACTGCCGACGAGCGGCTGCACCTGACGCGGCTGCTCGGCGGCCTCAAGCGCGGCCGCAGCGTGTTTGTCGCGGGGATCGGCGCAGAGAGCACGAAACAGGCCCTCGTCTACGGCCGCGCGGCGGAACAGGCCGGGGCCGACGCCGTCATGGCGATCCCTCCCACGACGACCGCGCTTCCCGACGATCAGCTCTGCGATTACTTCGTTACGCTGGCCGAACAGATCGCGCTGCCGCTGATCGTGCAGGACGCTTCGTCGTACGTCGGGCGCGAGATCCCGTTGTCGGTGTCGCTCCGCCTGCTCGACCGGTTCGGGCCGGACAAGGTGCTCTTTAAACCCGAGGCGAACCCGATCGGCCCCAACCTGTCGGCCCTGCGGGACGGAACGGGCGGCCGGGCGCGGATCTTTGAAGGCTCCGGCGGCATCGCGCTCGTCGACAGTTTCCGCCGCGGCATTACAGGGACGATGCCCGGCATGGAGTTCCTCCCCGGGATCGTCGCGCTGTGGCG
>CAZWGW010000958.1:0-2956 GCA_964633565.1 uncultured Planctomycetaceae bacterium | reverse complement strand
CAGTGCGTTGGCGAGTAACCCGCGGGGGCGTTTCATGGTGGTATCGGCCTCCGAATACTATTTCTGGGCGGGGGGTGAGGACGATCGTAACGGGGTGGGACGGGCGTGAAAAGGCTTCGGGCGCGGGTCCGTGGTGGAAAGGGAGTAATGAGGAGATGAGGGGATAAGGTGCTGAGGCGACAAGGGGGACGTTCGGCGCGGTTTGACGATTATTGATCGTGGGGGTGCGCGTGCGGGTCGTCGGGAAGGTGAAGCTGGTCCTTGTGGAAGTGGAGGTCGGGGAGCGCCGTGAGGAGCGCCGAGAAGCCCTCGTCCGTGCAGCGGCCGCCGTCGAGGTAGAAAGACTCGAGCCACGTCATCGCGGACAGGTGTGTCAGGCCGGCATCCGTGACCGGGACTTCAATCAGATGCAGGAACCGCAGCGACGACATGCCGGCGACGTGTGCCAGCCCGGCGTCGCTGACGCGCGGGCTGTGAATACGGAGGAGTTGCAGGCGCGGGAGTGTCGCGAGCGATGCGAGACCGGCGTCGGTGAGATCCGCTTCCGGGAGGTTCAGGATTTCCAGTTGCTGCGCCGCGGCGATGTGGGCCGCGCCGGCGTCGCCGAGGGTTGCGCCGAGTCTGAGCTGCGTCACGTTGGGGAGCGCGGCGAGGACCTGCAGCGCGTCGTCCTCCACTGCGGCATGCGCGACTTCGAGCACCTGGAGCGCGGCGCAGCCGTGTCTCAGTTCGTTCCACTCGGCGGAGCGGATTGTCGGCTCGTCGATCCGGATCTGCGTTGAGCGGCCGTCGCGAACGTCCTGCACCTGTTCGATCCACGGACGTTCCGCCACCTGAGCGTTCGTGCGTCGCGAGACGGCGTCCGTGTCGGGACCATTGCCGCACCCCGACAGGATGAGCCAGAGCAACCAGAGAATGGGCGTGATTCTTCTCCCGGCCATGCTATGGCCCCTCGCCCGGAGACGAGTGGGACCTGCTCCGGCCGCCGCGCGGATTCACGGCCGGGGTCAATCGCGCAGCAAAGATTTCCGCCCGGGAAGCCGTCAGCGGCAATGGCGCCGCCGTTCCCTGCAGTACGCGCAGTTCGCGCTGCAGGCGCGCTTCAAACTCCGAGACCGGCACGCGCACGGCGAGCGGCCAGATGTCCCGGGTGCGTCCGTCCGAGTCGCACCAGCGGCCATAGGCACACAAGACTCTCGCCAGCGGTGCGGCCGACAGGATCGCCGCCACATCGCCTGCCGTGTATTCATCGGACCAGGTCTGACAGGCGACGATCAGCCCGGCCGGGAGGTCCGTGACGTGCACCGGCGAGAGCCGGTCGATGCAGCGCAGATTCGGATGGGGGAACACCGTCCGCAGCAGTGCCTCGACCGAAGGCAACCCGGTGGTGTCGCCGATCAGCAGACAGGTGTGGGGCACGGGGGGCACGACAGGCTTCCAACGCGATCACACGGGCGCGGCCCGCGGGCACGCGCTCAGCGCAGCCCGCCGCGAATCAACTGCGGATGTCGGCGAAACGCACGGCGAGGAGCCGCAGCACGTCGCGCGCGGAGATAATGCTCACGGCATGGCCGAGTTCATCGACAACCGGCAGGTGCCGGTAGCCGTTCACCGCCATGGCGTGCAGCGCGTAGGCGATCGAATCATTGATTCTGAGGACCATCGGGTCGGACGTCATGTGCTGCGAGACCGGCTGGTCGAGGGCCGCGCGGTCGGGGCTGACGCGGTTCAGCACGTCGCGCTCGGTGAAGATGCCCACCAGCCGCGTGCCGTCGGCAACGAGCACGCAGCCGATCCTGTGCCGCACCATTTCCTGCACAGCCGAGCGGACGGTTGCCTCGGGACGGACACTGACCGGCGACTTCATGGCCAGGACGCTGACCGGATGCGCGGCGATCGCCCGCTCCATCTCGCTGGTCTGTGCGTGGAGGCGCGTCAGCGCCTGGCCGCACTTCTCGCAGTGATCGGCGCCGGGAATGTTGTCATAACCGCAGTCGGGACAGTGCATGGGAGTGGAGAGTTCAGAGTGACCAGTGGCGAGTAACTGTCCGACGCCCGCCACTCATTTGACTTCCCAGGTGTCTCCGCTGTTGAACAGCTTGACCAGGTCGCCGGGGCCCTGTTTCTGCGTGATCTCCTGCATCTGGCGATCGACCTCGGCGTCGTAGGCCGGGCGCTCGACATTGCGGAACACACCCATTGGCTCGGGGAGTTGCGGCCAGCGCATGCGGGCCAGCAGGAAGGCGAGGCTCGGATCGTCCATCTTCTCGTCGTGGAACAGGAGGTCGTCTTCCCTGACCTCCTTCAGGGAGACGACTTCCGGCTGTCCCGACCCGCCCCGGCGGATGCCTTTGTCGCGGTTGGCGCCGAAGATCAGCGGTTTGCCGTGCTCCAGGTAGATGCAGTTGTCGGCCTTCTGGTCCTTCTTGGAGGCAAACTCGAACGCGCCGGTGTTGAAGACGTTGCAGTCCTGGTAGACCTCGACGAAGGCCACGCCCTTGTGGTGGGCCGCCCGCTCCAGCACCATCGTCAGGTGCTGGATGTCGACATCGACGCTCCGCGCGACAAACGTCGCCTCGCAACCGATCGCGACGCTGAGGGGACTGAGCGGGTTGTCGACGGAGCCGTAGGGGGTGCTCTTGGTCCGCTTGCCCAGGGGGCTGGTCGGGGAGTACTGCCCCTTCGTGAGGCCGTAGATCTGGTTGTTGAAGAGGAGGATCTTGAGGTCGACGTTGCGGCGGATGGCGTGCATCAGGTGATTGCCGCCGATGGACAGCCCGTCGCCGTCGCCGGTGATCACCCACACCTGCAACTCCGGCCGGGCAATCTTGAGCCCCGTGGCGATCGCCGGGGCACGGCCGTGAATGCCGTGGAAGCCGTACGTGTTCATGTAATACGGGAAGCGGCTGGAGCAGCCGATGCCCGACACGAACACGAAGTTCTCCCTGGGGATGCC
>CAZWGW010000957.1:0-2965 GCA_964633565.1 uncultured Planctomycetaceae bacterium | reverse complement strand
TCCCGCCAGCGAGGCGTCGCGAATCCGTTCCGGCGTATCGGGAATGTGATCCACCAGCGCATTGGCCAATCGCCCCCGCTTCACGAGCGAGAACGAATCGTACAGCCGCCCCGTCGCCGTGCGGGCCTCGTAACGCAAGCGGTCCGGTTCGACGTGGATGATCTGGTAAAGCTGTGTGTCTTCCGCCTCGCGGCGCATCATGGGCCGCTGGTCGAGCGGGTACATCTTGGGTCCGCTGACTGAGACGACGTACACCGTGCCGGCGGCCGGGTTGCGGGCCGTGACGCCTGTCGGGACGTTCTCATGCGTCATCAGGCCGCTGCGCGAATACGTGTGGTCATGCCCCTGCAATACCAGGTCGACGCGAAACTGGTCGAACAGCGGCTGCCAGGCGTCGCGCAGTTCCACGTTGTCCCGGGACGCCTTGGACGAATAGACCGGGTGATGGAACGTGACGATCGTCCACTCCATCGGGTTCTCCTCCAGCACACTCCGCAGCCAATCGGTCTGCTCGTCGATCCGCTCGTTGGAGTTCAGTGAGATGATCCGCGCCCCCTGGTAGTCGATCCAGAACACGGTCTCTTCCAGTCCCGGCGGTCCGTGTTCGGGAAATGCAAACGTCGGCCGCCACTGTTCGGAGAGCGACTCCTGCGCGGGAGCGTTCTTGCGTCGCAGCAGCCGGGCGCTGATCGATGCGCCGCTGTACTCGTGGTTGCCGGGCGTGGCAATGCACGGAATCATGCGATGGATATGTCCCGACGCGGCAAACCATTCGCCCCACTCTCCGTCGGCGTTCGCGCGGTTGATCAGGTCCCCCGCGTGCAGCAGGAACGCCGCCCGCGGCGCGTCCTTGTACGCCTCGCGCACGACCCGCGACCAGTGCGAGTGGACCTCTTCCTGCGCGTCCCCGAAGTAGACGAACGTGAACGGCTCGGCCTGGGTCGAGGCGGTCGCGAACTGGTTCCACTCACTCCAGTTCGCCCCGTCGCCGACACGGTAGGCGTACTTCGTGGCCGGCGCGAGGTTTGCGAAATTGACCGTGTGATAGTGCGCCGCCACGGCACTGTCGGCCAACGGCTGCGTGACGGCCTGCAGTCGTTCCGAGTGATTGACGAAGCCTGGTCCGTCCTCGGCCTCCGCGATTTCTGCAAATGCCCGTGTCACTGAGTCGTCGGTGCGCCACGTGACGGCCTGGCTGGTCGCCGGGTCGCCGGCCCACGTCAGCACGATCCGGTCGGGGAGGGGCGTCGGCTTGTAGATCTCCGACGAGGCGACCTCGCGCGGTCCATGCCCTTCGTCGTGCCCGTAAGCCACGCAGGCCGTGATCACGATGATCGCTGACGTCAGCACGATCAGTCGCCAGCCCTCGAAGATCGATGCGCGCGCAATGGGTCCCTGTGGCTCGTGCATGGCTGCTACCCCCGGATTGGAACTCAGATGTGAATCGCCGCCAATACCGCGAGGGGATCGTTGGCCCGGAAACATCGCCGGCCCACCGCCCAGTGTGCGCAGGACTTCAGTCCCCGGCGAAAGAAGCCGTGGACGGACCGACGCTCACTGCGGGACCGACGAATCTGCCTGGGATGGGATGTGGACGCCGTGAGGAATTCGGAGTCGCTGATTGAAAGCCTAGTTCCCACATTCGAGACGTGCGTCAGGAATTTCACCAAGCGGGGGATTTTTTCCGACAGGCGGCACGGCATGCTGCGGTCCGGTGGCCCATCTCACATTGCAGCCTTCTCGGCACGATGGCAGCCAAGCGGCTCCGCCCAAGGGGCCAAACAATAAAGCCTGGCGCAACGCCCGGTGGCAGCCCACGGGAGAAAGGAGCGAACGAACACTCCAGCCCCGGCGGGGCTGCGGCATGTAGCTGTGGATGGCGGCCCACGGCAATCGACCTGTTAGAAATACGCCAGCCCCGGAAGGGTGAAAGAGAGCGCATGGCCACTCCCTGTCGCAACCGTACAAACACGAGACCGCTCCGAGGGTTCACACCCCCGGCTACACGCACCCGCCCCTCCGGGGCCACGCATCACACCGACCCTCGCGACAGCGCTTGGCACCGCCACCGGGTGCACTGTCCACGTGACGCACGACTGATGTGCGACCACATTCACCCCGCCAACGCCGCTTCCCGGAACGTTGGGAAATGCAGGCCGGACGTGGTAGATTGGCGTCCCCACGACTCACTCCATTGACGATCGCGAGGAACGACTCCGATGACCAGACCGCTCAACATCGGCATGATCGGCTACGGCTTCATGGGCCGGGCCCACACCAACGGCTACAAGCGCGTCGGGGACTTCTTCCCCGAACTGCAGTACCGGCCGGTGCTCAAGGCCGCCTGCGCCCGCAGCGCCGACAGGATCCAGGCGTTCGCATCACAGTGGGGCTACGAATCGACCGAGGCCGACTGGCGGAACCTCGTCGAGCGGAAGGACATCGACGCCGTCGACATCTGCGTCCCCAACAATCTGCACAAGGAGATCGCCCTCGCCGCCGCGGCGAACAAAAAAATGATCCTGTGCGAGAAGCCGCTGTCGATGAACGCGGCCGACGGCGAAGAGATGTGCCGGGCCGTCGAGAAGGCCGGCGTGGCGAACACCGTCTGGTACAACTACCGCCGCGTCCCCGCCGTCACGCTGGCGAAGAACCTCATCGCCGAAGGCCGCCTGGGGAAGATCTTCCACTACCGCGCCAACTTCCTGCAGGACTGGACGATCTCCGCCGATCTGCCGCAGGGGGGGACGGCGCTGTGGCGGCTGGACGTCGCGGCGGCCGGCTCGGGCGTTACCGGCGATCTGCTGGCCCACTGCATCGACACCGCCATCTGGCTCAATGGCTCGATCCGCGACGTCAACGCAATGACCGAGACGTTTATCAAGGAACGCAAACACAATCTCACCGGCAAGGTGGAGAAGGTGGGCATCGACGACGCGTGCGCGTTCCTGTGCCACTTCGCCAA
>CAZWGW010000956.1:0-2967 GCA_964633565.1 uncultured Planctomycetaceae bacterium | reverse complement strand
AGGGCGATCCCCCCATGGCACCGTGGGCGGAAGATGTGCAGGTCACCGGCTATAAGTGGGACGCGCTGCCGGAGAAGATTGAGGTGGAAGCGGGACATTGGCTGGATCTCACGCTCTCATTCAAGTGGACGCGCGAGGCGGGAATGATGGGAGACAGGCCCGTGCGGCCTCCGGCGGAATGGCCCGCAGCGGGGGCAGTGTTGACCGACGGGGGCGACCTGGCAGTCGTTCACCCGATCAACTCCTTCGCGCGGGAGTTTTACGACGCGCCTTCGCGGATCGGCACCGAACGACTGCAGTCAGACAACTCTCTCGTCTGGGTTTCTGCTGATCCTCCCAAAAGGATGCAACCCGGGCGGCGATATTTCTGGGGCCACGTCGAGATGCCCAAGGAGCCGGGAACGTATCGACTTGTCGTGAGCGTCTATCCCACGGTCAGGTTCGCCACGGCCACCAACCCCGATTATGGTCCTGCCGAGGAACTCTATTCCCTGGATGTCCACGTCAAGCCGGCAACCAAACGTCCACCGGCCGTGATGCACAGGGCCGAGATGTCCACACCGGAGAATCGCTTCTACATCGACAGGGAGCGCGCCCGCCTGAATACCGAGCCGCTATGACCGATTCACGGGCCGGCAAACGTCCCTGGTTCCCGCACTACTGATTCGACGCGCGCTGGGCGTGTGGGTCGTGGCAGTGAGCGGTGTCGTAGATCCGACCGGTGACGCGGAAGCAATCATGACTCGAATATCTGAAACGGGTGCTTACGTGCTGGCCAGCACCGCGATGCTGATGGCGAGTTGCACCGGGGGCGATCCGCCCACACCGCCGTCGACCCAGGATGTGCAGGTCACGGACTATCGATGGACCCCGCTGCCGCCGAAGATCGAAGTCGAGGCGGGGCACTCGCTGGACCTCACGCTGTCGTTCAAGTGGACTCGCGACGCTGGGACAATCGAGCAGAGGCCCCTTCGGCCGCCGGCGGAATGGCCCGTCGCGGCCGCCGTACTGACGGAAGGCGTCGACCTGGCAGTGCAATGGCCGATCAATTCGTTCGCGCGTGAGTTCTATGACGCTGCATCACGAGTCGGCACACAGCGCCGTCAGTCGGATCAGTCTCTGGTCTGGGTTTCTCCCGATCCTCCCGAAAACATGCAGCCCGGCAGGAGATATCTCTGGGGACACGTCGAGATGCCGAAGGAGCCGGGAACGTATCGCGTCGTTGTGAGCGCCTACCCCACGGTCCGGTTCGCGACGGACTCCAACCCGGATTTTGGTCCTGCCGAGCAACTCTATTCCGCGGAGGTGCATGTCAAGGCGACAACTGAGCCGCCTCCGTCCGTGATGTCCAGGGCTGAACTCTCGACCCCCGCGACCCGCTTCCTGATCGAAAGGGAGCGTGGGCGCCTGGGGGCGGAGGCGCTCTAGCCAATGCGCACCAGGATTAGCACGTTTTTCCCGCACTTCTCGTTCGAAGCCCCTGCCAGTGACGGGTGAATCGCTTCGAATTTCCCGAAAACGCAGGAGGGACCATGACTCGAAGACCTCCGACTTGTGCATGTGTGTTCATCTCCTCCGTGCTGTTGAGCGCGAGTTGCGCCGAGGCCGATCCCCCACTACCGCCGTGGGCGGATGACGTGCAGGTCACCGGCTACAAGTGGGACGCGCTGCCGGAAAAATCGAGTTGCAGGCGGGCCACCGTCTGGACCTCACCCTCTCGTTCAAGTGGTCCCGCGAGGCCGGAATGATCGACGACCGCCCCGTCCGCCCACCGGCAGAGTGGCTCGTGACGGCGACAGTGTTTACGTTGGATGGCGAGATTGCCGCGCCAACCCCCTGGTCATACCAGCGGGAGTTCCGTGACGTTGCATTGCATATCGGCACCGAGCGGAGGATGTCGGATAATTCCCTCGTGTGGGTCTCTCCCGATCCGCCCAAGAACATGCAGACGGACAGGCGGTATCTCTGGGGGCGCGTCGAGATGCCCAAGGAGCCGGGGACGTATCGACTCGTCGTAAACGTCTACCCTGCGATCCGATTCCCGCACGATACAAATCCCGACCGTGGTCCCGCCGAGGAACTCTATTCCACGCTCATCGACGTCAAGCCGGCAAGTCAGCCGCCGCCGTCCGTGAGGGGCCACGTCGAACCGTTCCACCCGTTTCGCCGCCTGGAGATCGACAAGGAGCGCGGGCGCCTGGGGGCCGAAACGCTGTAGACGGCGTGCTTTTCGATCAAATCGCGCATGGCCTGGCCTCCCAACGTGCAGTGAGAGAGATCGTTGCGACTCGCACGCATCCGGAATTACGACACAAACATCGCATCGCCATAGCTGTAGAACCGGTATCGGCGGGCGACGGCCTCCTGATAGGCGCGGCGGACCAATTCGCGCCCCGCAAACGTGCTCACCAGCACGAGCAGCGTCGAGCGCGGCAGGTGGAAGTTCGTCAGCAGGGCGTCCACGACCCGGAACCGGTACGGCGGCCGGATGAACAGGTCGGTCTCCCCCCGCCACGCCTGGACCTCGCCCGAGGCGGCGGCCGACTCCAGCGTGCGGACCGTCGTCGTGCCGACGGCGATGATCCGTCCCCCCTGCTCGCGCACCCGGCGGATGGTGGCTGCGGTCTCCGCGGGGACTTCGCACCATTCGCTGTGCATGCGGTGCTCACTGAGCCGCGCCACGGAAATCGGCCGGAACGTCCCCAGCCCGACGTGCAGCGTCACCCGCGCGATCTCCGCGCCGCGCGCGAGGCACGCTTCCAGCAGTTCGGGCGTAAAGTGGAGTCCGGCCGTCGGCGCGGCGATGGCGCCCGGCCGACGCGCATACACGGTCTGATACCGCTCGCGGTCGAGCGCGGTCGGCTGCGCACGCTCGATGTACGGCGGAAGCGGGACGGCGCCGAATTCCTCCAGCACGGCCAGTGCATCGCGGTCGGAGTGGGGGCGCGCGAGCCATTCCCCTTCGTC
>CAZWGW010000955.1:0-2969 GCA_964633565.1 uncultured Planctomycetaceae bacterium | reverse complement strand
CGCGGTTGTACAGGACGGCCGCCTTCGAGAGTTTGAGGTTCTCATGGGCGAATTTCGCGCCGACGAATCCCTGGAACGGATCGATGAAGCAGACCCGGAAAATCATATCGCCGATTGCCGTCACGTCCGGATTGGTGCTCGACGGGCTGATCATTGGAACGCCGTAGCGTTGACAGACCGGGCCACCCGCCAGGCTGCGTGAACTGGCCACCTCTCCGATCACGGCCGCCACCTGGTCCTGCTGGATGAGGCGCGTCACTGCAGTGGTGGCTTCCTGTCCTTTCCCCTGGTCGTCGTAGGTCTGCAGTTTGATCTGCTGTCCTTTCACGCCGCCGGCCGCGTTCCGCTCTTTCACGGCGAGCTTGATGCCGTTGTCCGTCGACACGCCGAATGTTGCTTCCGAACCGGTCATTGAAGCGTAGTGACCAATCAGGATTTCCGTGGCGGCGGAACCATTCGAACTGGATCCGTTACCGGACCCACTGTTGGAGCCGTTGCAGCCGGCCAAGCCCGCGAGCAGGACGACGAATGAACAAAGCGGGATTGCCTTGGCGAACATTGTTCCGGTCCTTTCAGCAGTGGAGGGGCCGCGGATTTTGCTGATCAAAATGATTGCGGCATGAGTGTAGGGAAACACGAGTTACGGCAAAAGTCGTCTCGCAAACCAGGCGTCAAATGGTCGCGTCACCGACTCAGCGACGTCAGCCACTGAAGCCCGCGCACGATGATGACGCGCGGACAGTCGGTGAAAAGCAGACGCAAGCGGCAGTTGTTTCATGATCGCGCGTCATGGCGGGGAGAATCCCAAGCCTGATGATAACATGTAAATACATGATATTAAATGACTTGTGATATTTCCACAGTTTTGGTTACGGGCTCGGATTTCAAATGGACAAATTTGACAATCTAATTTGTCAAAAATGAACCGGGTGTGTATACTGCCAAACGAGTGCGACAAATTGGACCGCCAGACTGAAACGGCCCACCATGCAAGCCACGCTCGCTTTTGCAGATCGGCAATTCCTCGAGCAAATTCATCGACTCGGCACCGCAACGATTCAGGAGTTGTGCGCCGCGACGGGGGTGACGGCCACCGCGGTGAGGCAGCGCCTGACCCGGTTGGAAGCGATGGGGTGTGTTCGCAGGGATCTGGTCCGTCACGGACGAGGACGACCTCACAACAGATACACCGTCACCGAAGCCGCCCTGCGGCAGTTGGGTGACAATTATGCCGGGCTGGCCATGCTGCTGTGGCGCGTGTTAACGCACATTGAAGATGAACGGCTGCGCCAGGAGATGCTCGGCCGCCTGCGGACTGCCCTGGTAGAGGAATACTCGGCCAGTGTCTCCGGGCCTACGGTGCTGGAACGAATGCGGCAGTTGCAGCAGGCTCTGTCGGGTCGCGGGTTTGACGTGGATCTTCAACCGGCAAGCGGGTCGGGCTCGTTGCCGATCTTGCGGGAGAACAACTGCCCCTGGCACGACCTTGCCAGCCGCGACGCCGCGATCTGTGACCTGGAGCAAGCGGTCTTTTCCGATGTCGTGGGTACGAAAGTCGAGTTGACGACATGTTGCCGCGACGGCCATTCGTGCTGTGAATTTGCAGTGGCCGGAGCGGCGGATTCGTAATTCCGGGAAACGCGGGACGGGCGATTTCCCCGTCGTTCACTGCACGATAGAGTGAAAGTCGGGATTCGAGTGAGCCGTCTGCTCTCCGGCGGGCGGCGCGAAACATGTTGATATACCAGCCGTTGAGACAGGACAGACCATGACGCCGATTGAAGGACGATTCGAGGAAGGCTTCATCATGACCTCGCTGGAGCAGGCCATGAACTGGGCCCGACAGTCCAGCGTGTGGCCGATGACGTTCGGCCTCGCCTGTTGTGCGATCGAAATGATGGCCGTCGGCGCCAGCCGCTACGACATTGACCGCTTCGGCGCGGGGGCATTCCGTGCGACGCCGCGGCAGGCGGACCTGATGATCGTGGCCGGAACGGTGACCTACAAAATGGCCAGCCGCGTCCGCCGGTTGTACGAGCAGATGCCCGATCCGAAGTACGTGATCGCCATGGGCGCCTGCACCGTGGGCGGCGGCCCGTATTTCAAATGGGGCTACCACGTGGTGAAAGGGGTCGACCTGGTCGTCCCGGTCGACGTGTACGTCCCGGGTTGCCCGCCGCGCCCGGAGGCGCTGCTGGAGGGGCTGATGCGGATCCAGGACAAGATCAAGGCGCACAAGATCACAAAGGGCTCTCACGAAGTGCTGCCCGTGCCGCACCACAGCGGGTACGTGCAGGAGCCGGAATTGATTAACGCGTGAAGGGGCAGTCAGCTTTCAGCAGTCAGCCGTCAGCGGAGCTTCCTGACGGCTGATTGCTGTCGGCTGACCGCTTTGCCACGGACTACTGACCACGGACAACTGACGACGAACCAATGCCCAGCGTCCTGACCATCGAAGACCTGCACGTCTCCGTCAACGAGACCCCCATCCTCCGCGGCGTCAATCTCGAGCTGCGCCAAGGGGAAATCCATGCCCTGATGGGGCCGAACGGCTCCGGCAAGAGCACGCTGGCGTACGTCCTCGTCGGACATCCCAAGTACGAAGTGACGCAGGGCCGCGTGCTGATCGACGGCACGGACATTGCCGAACTCGACCCCTGCCAGCGGGCGCGGCTGGGGCTGTTCCTGGCGTTCCAGTATCCGGTGCGTGAAGGTGGCCGATTTTCTGCGGCACGCCGTGTCGAACGTGCGCAACCCGGAGCGCAAGGAGGGGGAGGAACTGATGGGGATGCGCGAGTTCCGCAAGGAACTCCGCGACACGATGAACGAACTCAACATCGACGCCGAATTTGCCCGCCGCTACTTGAACGAGGGGTTCTCCGGCGGCGAGAAGAAGCGGATGGAGATCCTGCAGCTCGCGATGCTCAAGCCGAAATTCGCCATCCTGGACGAGACCGACTCCGGCCTCG
>CAZWGW010000954.1:0-2971 GCA_964633565.1 uncultured Planctomycetaceae bacterium | reverse complement strand
CTGGACGGAACGCCCATCACCGCCCGCCCGGTGGGACGCGTTGAGCGGACCTGGCGCTGGTGCCGGCGGAACCCGAGCACGACCGGGCTGCTGGGCTCGATCCTGTTGCTGGTCGTCGGCGCATTCTCTGCGGCGCTGTGGTTCGTCAACGACCGTGGTCAGCGCCAGGCGGAAGCGATTCGCCAGGAATCGGAACGGGCAGAACGGCTCTCCCGTCTCGAGCAGGGGATCGCGGACGCCATCGACAGTGCCGGCGCGCTGCGCGAGCGGTCGCTCACACTGACGGATCGGCCGGAAGAGTGGGGAGCCGTGCTGTCGTCGGCACGGTCGGCGCAGAAGCGGGCCAAGTCGCTGATCGAACAGGACCCCGAGCGAATTGACGCTGCGTTGCGGAGCCGTGTCGAAGAGTTGGGTCAGAAATTGCATGAGGATGAACAGGATCAGCATTTCGCCGCCCGATACGACTCCATCCGGCTGGAAGCGTCGGAAGTCAACCTGGACTCATCGATGTTCAGCGGCGAGAAGAACTTCTCCGGGACGTCGGAGGAGTTAGCGGCACTCGGCCTGATCATCGGCCGGACGCCGGTCAGCGAAGCGGCCCGATCGATCCGGAGTCGGCCAATTCCCATTCAGGAGCTGCGAATCTCGGCGCTGGATCTGTGTCTGAATCATCTGACGGAAGCGGAACCGGGGGCAGAGGAATGGATGCTGGCGGTGCTGGCTGCTGTGGATTCCGATCCGTGGCGCAGCAGCGTTCGAGAGGCGCTCGCCGGGAATGAACGCGACGAGTTGCGGCGGCTGGCCGGGAAAGCCGATGTCGCCCGGCAGCCCACATCGCTGGTCATTCACCTGGCGCGCGCGCTGTCGCTGGCCGGTCTCAAGGAAGATGCAGTGTCCCTGTTGCAGCGACTGAATTTCGTCCGTCCCGGTGATTTCTGGGTGAACCATTCGCTGGGATTCCTCTGTTCAGCGGGTCAGCTCGATCGCATTGAAGAGTCGGTGCGATTCTTCCAGGCGGCTGTGGCCGTGCGCCCGGAGAGTGCCGGCGCGTGGCTGAACCTGGGTTTGGCCTTATCGGGCGCGGAGGATCGGCATGGGGCGCTGGCGGCATTCCAGCGCGCCGTCGAAGTCGAGCCTGAATATGCCTCCGCCTATAACAGCATGGGCGCCGTCTATGCGCATCTCGGCGAGTACACGCATGCCGCCTCTGCCTTTCGTGCCGCCACCAGGCTTCAGCCGGATTATGCACTGGCCCATGCGAATCTGGGGAAGGTCCTCAGCCGGTCCGGGGACCTGCTTGGCGCGATCATTGCATTTCAACTGGCCGTTGATCTCGAACCGGCGAACGAGCGGTGGAGGCAGGGCTTTATCCAGGCCTGCCTCCACGCCGGTGAGTTCGAACAGGCCATTACGGGTCTGAAACTGGGGATCGAGCTGGGACCGCCCACCTACCAGGACTACCAGGACCTCGCCTGCCTGATGAGATTTACGGGAAACTTCGACGGGTATCGCGACGTGTGCCGCACGATGTTCGAGAAGTATGCTGCGTCCGATAGCGCCGTCGATCGCCACGGGATGTTGACGGCGTGTCTCAGTTTTCCGGAAAGCGACGTGACACCGGAACTGCTCGAAGCCGCGCGCATCCACGGGGACAGCCCGATCCGGATCCGCCAGAGGTTGCTGGGTCTGGCGTATTACCGTCTGCAGCGCGATGCGGAGGCACTGGAGATTCTGGAAACCACGGCGGAGGGTGAACGGTCGGCGAACAGCAGGCTCGGTTCTCAGCTCTGTCTGGCGCTGGTGCAACTCCGACTTGGCCACCTGGACGCCGCGCGGAAGACCATCCAGGATGCCCGGGCGACCTCCGTGGAATCCACCTGGCACAAAGAGCCCTGGGGTGTTCAGGCGTCGCTGTGGCGCGAGGTTCAGGCGGCGATGGCGGAGGCCGGGCTGCAGGAACCGATTCCGGAACTGCCGGTCGCCTATTCCGAGAGGCCGTCGGGGAGTCCAGACGAGACTGACGCCGCCGATCCGCGCGATCACAAATGATCCGCGCTCGCTTCCGGCTTCACAGCCGGTCCGGATATCGACATGATACAGCGGGAAGCATGTCCCCGTATCTGCGCCACCCGGCCGATTGGCAGGGGACTTGGGCCGCCGGATCAACTATACTGCCCCTGTTGGGGGTGAGGGTGCGCGCATCTACGAACCCTCACTGAGTCGTTGCAGAATACAAGCGGCCGCTATCGTAGGGCGGGGATCCGAGCAAGAACGCGTTCACTGAGGAGACGCATGCCATGTTGACACTCACCGGAACCGGCAAGTCCCACACCTGCAGCGGACTCACCCGTCGCGACTTCATGCAGGTCGGCGCGCTCGGTGCCATCGGATTCTCGTTGCCGCAGTTCTACGCGGCGCAGGCGGCCGGAGCGGCCAAGTCAGACAATGATCGCGCCTGCATCATGATCTTCAACCTCGGCGCGCCGAGCCACATCGACACGTTCGATATGAAACCCGAGGCCCCGGCCGAGATTCGCGGCCCGTTCCAGCCGATCGCCACCGCGTCCCCGGACATCCGGATTTCCGAAATCCTCCCGCTGCACGCGAAAGTCGCCGACCGGTTCTCCTTTGTGCGCTCGGTCCACCACGGCGGGGCGGCGGTCCACGACGCCGGCTGGCAGATGATGCAGACGGGGCGGCTGTTCACCGGCGGCATCAACACGCCGCACTTGGGGGCCGCCGTCAGCTATCTCCGCGGCCGCAAGGCCGACCTGCCGCCGTTCGCGGTGTTGCCGTTTCTCATGGGGCGCGGCGGCGGCAATATGCCGAACGGCCAGGCCGGCGGCTTCCTCGGCAAGGCGCACGACCCGTTCGTCCTCAACGCCGACCCGTCGCAGCCGGACTTCAAGGTCCCAGACCTCTTGCCGCCCGCCGACATCGGCACCGTGCGGCTGGAGCGCCGCCGCAGGAT
>CAZWGW010000953.1:0-2971 GCA_964633565.1 uncultured Planctomycetaceae bacterium | reverse complement strand
GCGGCGGGGACTCTCGCCCGAGGCGGCGGACCGTGCGGCGCGGCGCGACCTGGGGGGCCGCGCACAGGTCGAAGAGTCCTGTCGCGATGCGGCCGGCTTTGTCTGGCTGCAGGACCTCTGGCGGGACCTGCAGTACGGCGGCCGTACGCTGCTGCGAAACCCGGGCTTCACGCTGGCCGCCGTCGTGACGCTCGCGCTCGGCATCGGCGCGAACACGGCCGTGTTCAGCGTGGTCAACAGCGTCGTGCTGGAGCCGTTGCCGTTCCATGAGCCGGAGCGGCTGGTGATGCTGTGGCAGGATAATCCCGAACGCTGGAACGATGTCGACCAGGTGGCGTCGGCGGATTTCATGGACTGGCAACGGGAGAACACCGTCTTTGAATCGATGGGCTTCGTGGGAAGCCAGCAGTCGGCCAGCCGCAATTTCCTGCTGCGGCGCGGCGATCTGCCGGTCCGACTGCGCGGACGGTTCGCCGGTTCCGGGCTGTTCGAGGTGCTCGGCGTGCCGCCGCAGATCGGGCGCACGTTCCGGGCCGAGGAGGACGTCCCCGGCCAGGACAGGGTCGCCATCCTCAGTCACGGCCTGTGGCAGCGGCTGTTTGCTGATGATCCGAACGCAATTGGCCAGACGATCGACGTGGGGGAGCCGTACGAAATCGTCGGCGTGATGCCGCCCGGCTTTGCCTTTCCCCAGGACGCGGAGTTGTGGCTGTCCTGGTCCGGATATCCCTTTCACAGCAGCGAGGGGACCCGCTGGAGGCATTCGCTGTGGGCCGTCGCCCGCCTGAAACCGGGCGTCACGTCGGAACAGGCGCAGGCCGAGTTGACGGAGCTGCAGCAGCGCATCGCGGCCGAGAACCCCGGCGTCCAGAAGATCGCCACGCACGTCAATGTCGTGCCGCTGCTCGACCAGGTGATCGGCGGCGGGACGCGCCCCGCCCTCCTGGCGCTGCTGGCCGCGGTGGGCTTTGTGCTGCTGATCGCCTGCGCAAACGTCGCCAACCTGCTGCTGGCGCGGGCGACCGGTCGGCAGAAGGAACTGGCCGTGCGCGTCTCACTCGGCGCGGGGCGCTGGCGCATCGTCCGGCAGATGCTGACCGAGAGCGTACTGCTGTCGCTGATCGGCGGGGGGCTCGGCGTGCTGCTGGCTGTGTGGGGCATCGATCTGCTGGAGGCCGTGCGTCCCGACGACGCGTTTCGCAGCGTCAAGGAGGTGCGGTTCGATCGCGTGCAGGACATCCGCCTCGATGCGCGCGTGCTGGGCTTCACACTGCTGCTGTCGGTGCTCACCGGGATCGTGTTCGGCCTTGTGCCGGCGCTACAGGCGTCGCGGGTCAACCTGAACGAGGTGCTGAAGGAGGAAGGCCGGACCACGACGGCGGCGCGCGGCAGCCGCCGTTTCGGCAACGCGCTGCTCGTCGCCGAGATCGCCCTCTCGCTGATCCTGCTCGTGGGCGCGGTGCAGATGCTGCAGAGCTTTGCCGGACTGCAGGCGATTGACACCGGAGTGCGCGCGGAGCACGTCGTGCAGGCGGAGGTCGACCTGGGTATGGCGGCGCAGCGCTATTCCGGTTCCGCCCAGGACGTGTACTTCCAGATCAAGGAGCGGCTGGAAGCGCTGCCGGACGTGGTCTCCGTCTCGGCCGCCGGCGAAAGTCCCCTGGCCGCCAGCGGCTGGCAGGACACCGTGGCGATCCAGGGCCGACCGGCGACGCCCGCCAGCGAACTGCGGACGTCGGACGTCCGGGTCGTCGCTCCGGGATCGTTTGAGACGCTGGGGGTCCCCGTTCTGGAAGGGCGCGACCTCACCGAACGCGACACCGAGCAAACGACGATCGTCGCCGTCGTCAACGCGGAATTCGCGCGGCAGTTCTGCGGCGGCAGGAGCCCGGTCGGGGAATCGTTCCAGTTTCGCGGCGTGGGGCGGCAGTATGAGATCGTCGGTCTTGTCGGAAACGTGCGGAGTTACAACCGCGACCGCGACGTCCGGCCCGAGGTCTACGTCCCGTACCGGCAATCATTCTTCACCGGAGGCGAACTCGGCCCGCTGCTCGTCGTGCGGACCCGGCAGGCCCCGGCCGCCGCGATCGCCGCGCTGCGGCTCGCCGTGGAAGGGGACAATCCGCCCGGACCGATGCTCAAGGACTTCACCCTGGCCGAGCAACTGCTGGCGGCCTCTGCTTCGAGTGAACGATTCCAGACCATCCTGCTGGGCGTCTTTGCGACGCTGGCGCTCGCCCTCGCGGCGATCGGGGTCTATGGGGTGATCTCATACTCCACGGCGCAGCGCGTGCACGAAATCGGCATCCGCACGGCGCTCGGCGCGCAGCCGGGGCACGTGCTGCGGCTCATTCTCGGTCACGGGCTGCTGCTCGCCCTGGCGGGCGCCGCGATCGGCGTCGCAGGGGCGTTTGGATTGGCGCGGCTGACGTCGTCGCTACTGTACGGCATCACGGCGGCCGATCCCCTGGTGGTCGGCGCGGTGTCCGTCGTATTGATCACAGTGGCATTGGCGGCGTGCCTCATTCCCGCACGGAGGGCGATGAATGTCGACCCGATGGTGGCGCTGCGACATGATTAGTTACGAGCCGAAGCGATCCGATCGACGCGGCTGGCGATACCACGGCACCTGGCTTGCGGCATGGATTGTCGTCTGCCCCGGCCCGCTCTCGGCGTCGGACGACCTGCCGTTCCCATGGCGCTGGGTCTATGTCCGCGGGGCCAACTTCCAGGTCGACGCCGCCACTGACAAGGTGATTGAGCTGATGCCGCGCGCGAAAGCGGCCGGCTACAACGGCCTCGTGATCCAGGACGCGAAGTTCGCGCGAAATCCGGCGGAGCGTCCCCCGCGCTATTTCGTGAACGCCGAACGGGTCTGCCTGGCGGCCGAAGAGCACGGGCTGGAACTCATCCCGCAGGTCATGCCGATCGGCCATTCGAACGACATACTCGGCTGGAACCCGAATCTGGC
>CAZWGW010000952.1:0-2974 GCA_964633565.1 uncultured Planctomycetaceae bacterium | reverse complement strand
CGCATCCCCACTGCCTTGACAACGAGAAATGGGGGGGCGGCTGCGGCGCGTTTTCCGATCTGCGCGGGCATTCTCCCGCCGACTTCAATGATGGTCTGTCGCACACCGTCGTGATGAGCGAACGCCGCAAGTCGGCCGGCGCGACGTCCTCATATGGCGACAACGATTTCTGGTACGCTGGAGTCCCTCCGAGCATCGCACTCGATGCGGACCTGAAGCAACAAATCTGCGGCTCGCTGTCGGGCAGTCCCTCGCATTTCTACCCCTACGCCGGGCACTTCTGGCTGACGGCAGGCTACTCGGGAACGCTTTACAACCACGTGAGCCCGCCCAACTCGCGCATCCCCGACTGTTCGACCGAGCCGGGTGGAATCCTCACTGAAGCGACGATTGGCAATTTCACGGCGACCAGTCACCACTCAGGAGGGGTGAACGTGCTGTTTGGCGACGGAGGCGTGCGGTTCATCGGGAACAGCGTTGATCTCCGGGTCTGGCGCGCGTTGGCGACGCGTAACGAACACGAGATTGCGAACTGAGCGTATTTACATGCGGCGCGCAGGGCCCAACGGACGCCCGAATTTACGCGAATTCGGCTACAAATCGCTCAGTCGGACTGCGGCAGGGAGGCCTCGCGTCAGTCCGGGATCGGCTCGACAGATTCTATCGGCCGCGTGGCGTCTGTCGAATGCCTCACCGTAGACGCTGCACCCGCGCCGTCGCGAGCGCGCGAGGCACAGGCCAGAATTCCGGCGTCGTCTGCACTACGACCACCCGAATTCTGGCGAATTCGGCTACTTCAATAATCCTTGAACGGCCCGCGCGGCTCTGCGGCATCCATCTCCGCCAGCCAGGCGTTGAATCGTTTCTCCATTTCGGCCGCCTTGACCGGTTCTTTTGCCGCCAGGTCGCGCTGCTCGCCGACATCCTGCGTCAGGTCAAACAAAAACGTCCCGTTCCGGTTGCGGACCCACTTCCACTGGTCCACGCGCGCCGCCTCGTGCTCGCGGCGTTTCCAGTACATTTCGCGGCGCGGCGACGGCACATTGCCGGCCAGCGCGGGGAGCATATCGAATCCGTCAAGGATCACCCCCTCCGGCGGCGGCACACTGGCCAGATTGAGCAGCGTGGGGAAGACTTCCAGCGACGTCAGAAATCCGTCGCAGACGCGGCCGGCGGGAATCCGCGGCGGATATCGGACCGCGGCGCACACCCGGATGCCTCCCTCAAACGTATTCCCCTTGGAACCGCGGAGCGGACCATTGTCCGACGTCCCCGTACCGCCGTTGTCGGAGAAGAAGATCACGATCGTGTTGTCCGCCAACTGGTACTCGTCGAGCAGGCCGAGCACGCTCCCGATGGCCGCGTCCATGCAGGTGATCGACGCCAGGTACTCCAGCGTGCGTTTGGACGGACTGGGGACCTGTCCATCGATGCCCCGCCGCGTGCCGGGGACAAGTTCGTCCTTGAGGTGCGGGTACATCCGCTTGTACTCATCCGGCGCCTGCGCGGCCGACCCGAGGGCGGGGTCGAGGTTCGATGCACCGTGCGGGGCGTTGAACGGGAGATACAGGAAGAACGGCCGGTCCTTGTTCTCGCGGACAAATCGCTCGGCTTCGCGCTGGAACAGGTACGTGCAATACGTCCCCTGATCGTGCTTCGTCGGTGAGTTGCCGGCGTACATCGCGTGGACGCCGTACCGCTCGTGCGTGAAGTAGTCGATCCCGGAATTCACAAAGCCGTAGAACTCGTCCCACCCGCGCTGCAGCGGCAGGTAGCGGCGCGACATGCCCAGGTCCCACTTGCCGAAGATGGCGCAGCGATACCCCGCCTGCTGCAGCATCTGCGGCAGCAGGACCTCGCGGGTGTCCATGCCGCCGATGCGTTCCCAGGTGACGGCGTATTCCTCGGGCGTGTACTTGTGGCCGTAATCGGGGGCCTCGTTGCGGATCATGTCGTACAGGCCGTTCCGCTGGGGGTAGCGGCCGGTGAGGAACGCCCCGCGCGACGGGGTACACGCCGGCCAGGCGACGTAAAAGCTGCTGAGACTTACTCCCTCGCGGACGAGCCGGTCAAGGTGCGGGGTGATGACCTCGCCATTAAGGCAGCCGAGGTCGTGGTAGCCCTGGTCGTCGCTGACGATGAGGACGATGTTGGGGGGATGCGCGGCGTCCTGTGCCTGAAGGCACTGTGAGGCCAGCAACACGCTTCCCGCCAATATCAGCGGTTGATATTTGCAGCGAGTCATGACTGTTCCGATGGAGTATTGAGGATGAGCAAGTGCGCTGGCGAAAACAAGGACATCACTTACAGATCCTGGTCGACTGTCAAAGTGGCGGGCGCGACGATTTTTGACTTTTTGCGGACCGGGGCCTTGACTGGGTGGGAAGTCACCGTACTCTGTCTGTTTGATTCTCGTCTTCCGCGTCCAAGCGACTCCCGTGCTCAGCGGGGTGGGTTATGTGGGGATGCCAATTTATTCTGTGCTTTGCTGGCGAGAGGCTGGTTGGCAGCCGATTCTTCGCCCCCCCCCTCGAAGCTCTTTCGCTGCCGTCTCACGCGCTGAGTGCCCGGCATCGGACATCAGGCAATCGGCTCTTCACTTTAGTCCGCTTCCCGCATTGCGCACCGAGCACTGACACATGGCGGTGCATTGCGCGCGGCGGGCTGTCCCCTCACCACGACACAGGAGACTTGTCATGAGGTATTCATTGGCGGCTGCAACGTGTGCTTTATTGGTGCTGTTCTATCTTGCAAGCCCTGCACCGCCGACAACTCGCACGTTGTCAGAAAGTGACATGTGGCTTACGTTCGGAACAACAATTGCAACCGGGGCGACAGCATGGGCTGGACGTACTGCCTGGCGCTGAAGCACGATGTTGGAGTTACGCACACCAACATGAACTATTGCACAGGTTTTGCCACAGATTGGCAATGCGACGAGTTCACGCCCGAGTACACTTGCTTGACGCAACTC
>CAZWGW010000951.1:0-2975 GCA_964633565.1 uncultured Planctomycetaceae bacterium | reverse complement strand
CGGTGATCTGGTCGTCCCCCCAGCGGATTGGCAACCGGTCGGCAATGCGGGCGATGATGGCGTTCGAGGCCGGGTCACCCCACAGGATGAGATTGTGGGCCGCAATGTCCGCGTCGGTCACGTCGGCGTCGGCCTTGACCCGCGCGTCGCCGCGCATCTGCTGACGCCAATGTCTGACTGCGCGGTCGAGTTCGGCGCGAGTCCAGTTCTCGATGTGTTCATGCCGGGCCTTGTTGCCGGGAGACACGAACAGGAATGAGTCCATCAGCGCGTCGTCGATCGGCCCCTGGAGGTCGTGGCGTTTGCGGAGTTCATTGTCCCAGGGAGGCGCCCCCGTGTGCCATGTGCCATCTGCATCACGATACAGGCGGCAGGCCCAGCTCCGGTCCGTTTGCAGAGGGGGCAAGTCCGTGACGTAGGCCCCTTCCTCGCGGTGCAGCCCGGGCACGAAAACCACCTGCGGCGCTCCGTCCACATCGGCGGGCATTTCTCCGGGAGCGAATTGGAGCGTCAATTCGGTGACGCCACTCGCCCGGATGAAGATTCTCATCCGCTGCGAAGTCAGTTCCGTCTCAGCGTCGACGCCGGCCTGTACCCAGTGCTCATCAAGTCCGTTG
This sequence comes from uncultured Planctomycetaceae bacterium, assembly GCA_964633565.1. Classification (GTDB taxonomy): domain Bacteria; phylum Planctomycetota; class Planctomycetia; order Planctomycetales; family Planctomycetaceae; genus CAZWGW01. The sequence continues at coordinate 2,358 of CAZWGW010000951.1, read as the reverse complement.
ATCGTGAGCCAGTGCATGCGGTTGTATTTCAGCGAGTACGTGCGGAGCCGGACACGCAGCGGGACGCGGTCTCGCCCAGCGACCGAAAGTGCTTCCAGCCGGCGCTCGATCTCGGCTTTGGAGTCGGGATGAATCGCGTGCGCCGTCTCCGGTCCGATGATGTGCGTCAGATCCATGAAGGCGTACTTGCGGCAGGCCTCCGCCATGACGTCAGCCGCCTGCTTCTGCCGGTCGATCTCACCGCTGTAGGCGATCGTCGGGCATTGCCGCAGGTTCATGGCCCAGGTCGGACAGTCATACCAGTTCCAGAGCGACTCTTCCCACCACAGGGGATTGAGCGTCTCCTGCTGGAAGGTCCGGAGGAATTCAGGAGTCTCGGAAAACCCAGCGCCCGGGTTCGCGGCAAACCAGCGGTCGGCATAGTGCACGGCGAACTGCCAGGCGGCCGCGCCACCCATCGAGAAACCCCGATCGGCGATGCGATCCTCGTCGATGCGGTACTGTGACTGCGCATGGGCCAGCGCCTCGAGCACATCGACTTCACCGGCAAACTTGAACGCATTGCAATACCGACCGAACGGGTGCAGGACAATCGTGTCGCGCGGTGCGATCGGACCGGCCTGTGTCATCCGCTGGTGGATAAACTGAAGTTCGACCGACTTTTCGCCGCGGCCGTGAAACCACAGGTCGCAGCGGTACCGCGACGACCCTTCGAAATCATAGCTCTGCGGGATTTCCAATCCGTAGGGCTGCACCGTGTCGTCCAATCGCGATCGGTAACCGCGTACGACCAGCCCTGTTTGACGCAGCCACGGGGCGTCACCATTGGCCAGCGCAGCGGCCCGCCGCCGCCCTTCGGTGAGTAGTTCGCGTGCGCGCACGACGTCAGCCGGCGCGAAAAACTCGCTGAATCGCAACGCCTGGTCGACCGCACGGGCGAAGATCTCCACATCCGGCAGGAAGGCACCGTGCGGCAGGTCTGTTTGATTGCGCAGCGACTGAATGTCGCGCTGGAGGTCGACAAGCATTGACTCAAGTTCGCTTCGATGATCGCTTGAAAGTTCGATTCCCGGTGGAGGAATTGGCCGAACTGCGGTCTCGCGGTTGTCGGCGGGACCGTCGGCCCGGACGTTTACCGTTGAGGCAACCAGCAGCACGAAAATGGACTTAAGCGATTTCATGTCAATGTCTTACGTTATGTTGTGAGATTTCTCACTCGCCAATCGCACCAGGAATGATTGACGGCCTGCTATTGGCGGTATAAAATCCAGTTGAGATTGAGTCTCAAGTTCTATTGTTGATCACTGAAGCGGAACTGCTCCAATGAATCACGCTGCGGTCGCGACCGACAGAGTGATCTGCCATTGCCTGCAAGTCAAGGAATCGCAGATCGTGGATGCGATTGCCGTCACAGGAGCGGAAGCACTGCGTGATGTAATTCACCACACGGGCGCTGGAGCGGGTTGCACCGCCTGCCATTGCCGTATTCGCGAGTTACTTGGCTGCCGAATCGCCTCACCAGCAGGCATTGCGGCAGTCGCTCGCGCCTGACGGTGGAATCTTGACTGGCGAATCAATCAGCCAACCTCTCGGCGAACGCTTTTCGGAACTTCGCCACTTTCGGCGCAATCACCATGGCGCAATACGGCTGCCCCGGATTGTCGGCAAAGTAGTTCTGATGGTAGCCCTCGGCCGGATAAAACCGGCGAAAGGGTTCGATGGTCGTGACGATCGGCCGCGAAAAAACGCCCGAGGTGCCCAGATCCTGCAGCACTTCTCCGGCAACGCGACGCTGCTCGTCGTTGTGCGGGAAGATCACCGAGCGATACTGCGTGCCCACGTCATTTCCCTGCCGGTTCAGCGTGGTGGGGTCGTGTGTCTGAAAAAAGACCTCGAGCACGTCGCGGTAGGCGATCTCAGCCGGGTCGAATGTGATCTGAATGACCTCCGCATGTCCTGTGGTTCCTGCACAGACCTGTTTGTAGGTGGGGCTGGGCGTCTCGCCGCCGCAATAGCCGGAGACGACCGACTTCACGCCGTGCAATTGCTGATACACTGCCTCCGTGCACCAGAAGCAGCCGCCGCCCAGTGTTGCCGATTCCAGTTGCGCCATCGGACCCCCGTGGAGAATGCGATTTCGATAACGTTTCGTGCCGACTCCTGGCCGATGTCGGCTGCGACAGAACGCCAGATGATATTGTCGGCAACGGGACGCGCGGCGACAAGCGGACGAGGGTCCGGTGGAGCGATTCAGCGGGTCCGGGGCACGAGTTCGTCGGGCACGGTCATCGAGTCCGTTTGCCAGCGAACCGGCTCGTCATCATCTTCGTCCAGGACAGATCCTTTGTCCCCGAGCAC
>CAZWGW010000950.1:0-2977 GCA_964633565.1 uncultured Planctomycetaceae bacterium | reverse complement strand
CGCGGCCAAACGTGTCAAAGGCGGAACATACCAGACGATCCGCGAGGCGCAATTCGGCCTGAACGGCGGCGTCATAGTCCGACAGCGCCTGCGCGAAGCAGGCGCTGTCCGCACGGTGTTCGAATGCCGCGGCCAACCGTTCGATGCCGCACAAGGACTGCGCAATGCCCGTGCTGTAGAACGCGTCAATAAACCCGGCCGTGTGGGGCAGCAGCACCCAGTTCTGTCCCGCACAACGCGCCCACCGCCGCTGCAGTCGACCCGTGCCGATGACCTCAGTGAAGGGCGCCGCCAGTTCCACCTCCGCAAACTGTGTGGCAATGCTCGGATACCGGGCCAGCCACGTGTGCCACTCGCGGACTGCGTCCCGCCCGTCCGCGGGGCCGTGCCGGCGTTCGTCGATCACGAATCCGGCGCTCGTGATCCCGTTGTTGAATCGCAGCACCCACATCCAGCCGCCGTCGACGATGTGATGCAGTGCGGCGGCGTCACAGGGGAAGGGATGGTCGCGCGTCGACTGCCCGGCTGCCGTCATGACGTCGCTCCAGAGCGGCAGATCGCGGAAATGGGCGAAGACGGTGCGCGACCGGGTGCGCAGGGTGTGGGACAGGTCCGTGATGTGCAAACGCCGCGGCAGGACGCTGCCGGGACCGCTGCCGTCGATCAGGAACGGCGCGTGGAGTTCGAATTCGCCGTCGTCCGTGCGGCCGCGCAGCGTCCAGTCCGGCGCCGAGTCGAGCGAGTCGATGGTTGCACCTTCCCACAGTTGCGCCCCGGCGGCAGTCGCCTGTTGTGCAAAGAACTGGTCCACGTCCGCCCGGTACCAGTGCGTGTCCCCGACGTCGTCCGAGGCGCTGGCTGTGACCAGCAGTTCGGTGGAGTGCGCCTCGTCCTGTCGAAACGCTTCCCCCGGCCGATGGTGAAAGTAACTGAAACCGCGTTTCAGGCCGCAGGCGATCTGCGGGCAGGCGCGCTGCCACGTGCCGTACTTGCACAATGGTTTGAGCGTCGGCAGCCCATAACGGTCGCACAGACTGGCGAGCACCAGGTCGGCGGCGGGAGTCGACGATTCGCCGATGGCAAACCGGGGATGGCGGGCCTTGTCGACAACGACGACGTGCAGTCCCATCCGCGCCAGGATCAATGCCGTCAGCGAACCGGCAAAGCCGGACCCGATGATGGCGACGTCCGCGTCCGCTCGAATCATGGCACAGTGGACCTTGAAACGCCGCCGCAGTCGCAACGCACTTCAGGGAGCGCGACCTGCTGCAGGTTCATCTGCCGCAGGCGTTCAATGCGCGCGTCCGCGCAGCGGTCGCACTTGGCGAACCGCCGTGCGTCCCACAGGTCGACAAACACGCGGCCGCGCCCGAAGCGAATCCCTGCTTCCAATACGCTCTCCAGCGACGTCAATATCGGCGGCGAAAACAGACCATTCTGCTGCAGGTCCTCCATGACGCCGTTCCCGCCGCGTGTAGGGATCACGGCGCAGCAGCGCACGCCCAGTCCGAACGCATACTCCAGTGACCGCAGCGCCCACTCAATCCCCTCCTGTTCATCCAGCGGCGGCGGCTTGAGCAGGATGAAGCTCCGCACGTGAATGCCGCTCTCCACCAGGAACTCGACAGCGCGGGCGAAATCGTCCAGCGTCATTTGTTTATTGAGGCGCGGCAGGATTCCGGGATGCACCGTTTCCAGCCCGAGCGCCACTTCCAGTTCCGTCCCCAATTCCTGTTTGAACCGGGCGACAGGCGGACTGCACAGTCGGGGATGGTTCTCCACGATCACGGTCCTGAAACCGCGCATGCGCTCGATGATCGCGCCGTAGTCCTCGACAGGAATCGCCTGGCGATCAAAGAAATTTCCACTGTTGTAGAGCTTGATGTGGCGGGCCGGAGGAAGTCGCGCGAGCGCGAAATCAATCTGTTGTGGAATCGCCCCCACGGGAACCGACGCTTCCGTCGTGTTCTTCCACAGATCGCACATCAGGCACTTGAACGGACACTCGCGGTTCGTGAGGAAGATCGTGGCGACATCTTCCACGCCGCCGTCCGCCGTCCGTTCCGGCTCGACGAGGAAGGCGTAGGGGCGCGACGGATCGACGGTGTTCCGCGCCGGCCGCGCGGCAACGATCTCGGCGTCGCTGAGGACGGGGAGCGCGTCAGAATTCGACGAATTCATCAGAAAAATGCGAGAGGTCCAGCTTCTCCTGGTCCGGAACGGGCCTGATTCCCCATTGTTGCATGGCCAGCGCGCCGAACAGGACTTCAATCTGTCGTCCGTCTTCGTCCCGGCCGATCTCATCGACAACCATCGCATGCGTGGAGATTTCGTGTCCGTCGATCTCGGCCTGCAGGACGGCCGTCGTGTCGACCTGCATGACCCGGCCGCCGAGAGCGCTTTTGATTGGACGAGGGGCTTTCACCGTCGTGGTCCATTGTGCGACCGCAGGGACGATGTACGTATTCCGCGCGCCTCTATCAAACAGGCACCAGCATTCGTGACCGTCGACCTTGATCGCCTGGCGGATGCGTCCCATGTATCACCTCCCACTTCATGTCAGTACAACGCCGCGAACGCCCGCCGGTAGGGCGCTTCGTGCCGCGGGAATTTCGCGGCAAAGGCATCCTCCGGCATCGTCCCGTGCTGGAACCGCCGCTTGGGAAACACCGGCATCGTGATGCCCGTGACCGCCTCAACGCCTCGTCGCACAATCTCTCCCTTCAGTGCATAGAGCCTCTCCGGGTCCCAGCCGGTCAATTCAATGAAGGGGACCCCCTCGGCAACTTCGATGACGTTCGGCAACGCGTACGGACTGAATCCGCGGAACCCCAGCAGCCGCGCCGGAGCGTAGGACCGCACGTGTCCACGGCTCGGGCCGCCGCTGAAGGTGAGCGAGTGCTTGATCGCGTCGACGCCCCACCCCTCCTGATACAGCATCCGGTTGTTCAGCACGCTGCGGATCACGCGCGCATCG
>CAZWGW010000949.1:0-2980 GCA_964633565.1 uncultured Planctomycetaceae bacterium | reverse complement strand
CGCGGCGCACGTACGCGGACCTGTTCCACGAATACGCCGGCTGCAACATGCACGACGCGGAAGCCGTCAAACGCAAGGCGCATGCGGAAGCGGCGCACGGGTCGATCAAGCCGGAGTTCATCCATCAAATGGACGCCGGGAAGATTCACCCGGACGTCGTCGTGGCGGAAGTGTTCGACGCCGCGGTCGAGCATCATCTCAAAGGGCCGCTGTTCTGCACCGACTACCCGGCGGCGATCTGTCCGCTGACCAAGCGCAAGGCGGGCCGGCCCGAAATCGCCGAGCGGTTCGAGCTGTACGTGCAGGGGATGGAGCTGGCCAACGCCTACACCGAGCTGAACGATCCGCGGCTGCAGGAGGAACTCTTCCGCACGCAGCTCGCCGGCCAGGCGGAGGAAGACTCGATGGCCAAGATGGACCACGACTTCATTCGCGCGCTGAAGGTCGGCATGCCGCCGGCCGGAGGGCTGGGGATCGGCGTCGACCGCCTGGTGATGCTGCTCACGAACAGCCGCTCGATCCGGGACGTGATCTTCTTCCCGCTGCTGCGGCCGGAGGCGTAGCGAACACGCGCGGCTCGATTCCTCTGGTCCGTAAGTCCCCCGGCGCGTACACTGCGCGGCAGTCACGGGAGGATCTCGGCATGGAAGGGCAGGGACGCCGGCGCCGCGTTGTCGCCAGATGCATTCGTGGAACAGCCCATTCGGGTAAATACCTGTTGCTCCTGCTGGGGCTGTACGTCGCCAGCTTCGGACCGGTGGCCGCGTGGTCTGACATTTCTGGCCCAACGGCCCTCGATGACGCAATTGTCGTTGTCTATGCGCCGCTGGCTCAGGCGGCTCTGGCCTTGCACGCGGATCTGTTCCTCCGTCATTACGTTGAACAATGCCATCGTGTGATCACGCGCGAGGATCGATTCACTATTTCGCTGGATGGTGACGTCGAGCCCACAGTCTGGGAACGGCTCTTCGGATTGCCGGAACTTGAAACGCCGTACCGGACTCACGGCGGAGTGATCTGACGCGTCAGATTACCACCGTGCGACAAAATCAGGGATCGGCGAAATGGAAAGACGTGCCCGATCTGATCGTCGGTCTGTGTGGCCTTGATCACTCTGACAACCGGGGCATAACTCAACACGTAACCGCTGGTGACGACACATGACAGCGCGATCGTCCAGGCGACGTTCACCAGTTGTGGCATACGCGAAGCGATGGCCATGAGCTTGCGAGTTGAGTGCTTCCTGTCGCACCTGTCCTTGCAAACCTCGCCCCTTCTTGAACCGATCTTGCCCCCGCGGCCGGAATCAGGTAATTAGACCGCCCCTCATTCCGGTCTGCGTCCTGACATTTCTCCTCCCGTCATTCCCACTTTGCCCGGTCGTCCACTCCCCGGAGCGTGTTCGGCCTCGTCGCCGATCCGCCCCCAGCCGCGCGAAGTGACTGCGTCTCACAGACTTCCCTCAACCCGACTTCCGCCGGCAGGTGCCCACATCGGCCGGCCAGGAGGCGCCTGCCATGCGTGCGCTCACTTCATCGTTCGCGCTGTTCTCGCTGTTGATCGCCGTTCCCGTTGCGGGCCAGGTCCGGCAGTTCCCCTACGAGGCGGTCGTCCGCAGCAGCGAAGTCAACGTCCGCAGTGGACCGGGGGAGAAATACTACCCGACCGGCAAGCTCCAGCAGGGGGAACGGGTGACCGTCATCCGGCACGATCCGGGGGGCTGGTACGTCATCGTGCCGCCCCCGGGCAGTTTCAGTTGGATCGACGCCAGCCTGGTGAACAAGACCGGCCCGGACCGCGGCACCGTGCAGGTCCCGCCGCCTGCGAACGGTCGTTCCGTGGGGGCCTTTGTCCACATCGGCACCCAGTTCGGTGACGAGATCTCAACGATTCCACCAGCCCTCGACACCGGCGATGCCGTCGAAATTCTGGGAGAGAAGGAGATTCGCACGGATCGCGGTCTCACTCACTTCTACAAGATCAAACCCGTCGCGCAGGAGTTCCGCTGGGTGAAAGGGGACTACATCGTCCCGGTCAGCGAGCAGCTCAAGCAGCAGCGCGACCTTGACCCGTTCACCACCCCCTCCACCGCCACGCCGCCGCCGGACCAGGACCCATTCGGCGAGTCGACGACGATCGTCCGTGAACGGGAACTCGTGCGCGAAACAGCCGGCCCGCGCATCGGCGCCGCCGCGACGGGGAGCGCCGCCGCTCGGCTGGCCGAGATCGACCGCCACTACACGAGAATGACGGCCCTCGACCCGAGCCAGTGGCGGCTCGACGACCTGGAGCGCGACTATCAGTCGTTGCGGGCCGAGGCCGACGCGGCGACGCAGAGCATCATCGACCGCCGGCTGACTGCGCTCGCGACGCGGCGGCGGGCGATTGCCGAGTATCAGGAGTTCCTGCGGCTGACTTCGGAAACGACGCAGCGCGACGCGCAGCTCCTGTCGCTGCAGACCGGGCGGCCTGTCACGATCATGACGTCGAACCCCGTGGTGCAACTCGGCCCGCCGCAGACCGCGCCGGAGCCGGCCGCAGCGCCGACGGGCGCCACGCTTGGCCCGACGATCGAGCCGCTCCCCGAACAGACGCTCCCTGCGGGGACGAACGATCCGGTGACGCCGAAGCTCGACGGGGCAGGGATCGTGCAGCGGACGGGGAGTCCCTTCGGGTTCGTGCAGTATGTGCTCATCGCTCCCGACGGCCGGCTGCTGGCGTATCTGGAACCGGGCGAGGGGGTGAACCTGGAGCCGTACGTCGGCCAGCCGACGGGCGTCATCGGCCAGCGGACGTTTGACGGGCGCTTTCGGGCCGACCGCATCCAGGTGCGGCGTGTGACGCCGGTGCAGTTGCTGCCGTAAGGGAGGTCGAGGGTGGAGAGTGGAGAGTGGAGAGCAACGCGCGGGTGCGTGGGCGTACGGGGGCGCGGGAGAAAAGTAGTCCGGGCACTCCGTGACCGGGACCGTAAGACGTCCGG
>CAZWGW010000948.1:0-2996 GCA_964633565.1 uncultured Planctomycetaceae bacterium | reverse complement strand
TCGGCTGCTTCGAGCAGCAGTTCCGCGGACATCTCCTCGCCGACGCGTTCCAGCGTGGCGGCGCCGATCGACAATGTCACCGGAGCCACGGTCGCGTTGGGAGGGGCCGGGAGCAGGGCGACGGCCTGCTGAATGCGATTGATCGGGATGTGGACCTGCTCCGGCCCGCATTCGCAGCAGACCGCGACAAACTCGTCGCCGGCGAACCGCGCCGCTACGTCGTAAGATCTCACGCTGGTCAGGATCGCAGCACCCACCATGCTCAGGACCGCGTCTCCCATCGCGTGTCCGGCCTGATCGTTGACGTGCTTGAACCGGTCGATGTCAATCAGGATGACAGACAAGGACTTGTCCCCCCTCCGGGCCCGCGCGATCTCGCATTCAAAGGAACGCAGGAACGCGCTGCGCGAGACCAGCCCGGTCACCGTATCGCGCTCGGCACGGGCCAGCACCGGCCGCAGAAACTTCCAACTGACCAGCACGTCGTCGTTCGTGGCGACCGCCAGCAGTTGCTCTCCCCGCAGAAACGTCGTGCACAATTGGGTGAAGTCCTCTGGCGGCTGCGGCCGGGACGTTGTGCGCGCCGGTCGATCGAGCCCGGAAAACACGACGGCCAGGACCGTCTCGACGGGCCGCGAAGACCACTTGTGCCGTTCGATCGGGTCCGCCGCGGCAATGCGCTGCAGGAGTTCCTCCACGGCAATGATGCCGGCCGGGATTCCGTCGTCATGCAGCACGACGACATACGGCGGCCCGCTGAGGTCGATCCGTTCAATGACCTCGGCCAGCGTCGTACCGACCCGCACAACGTGCGGCTGGTGCGACGGATCGTTGCCGATCGTCAGGCTCGACCGATACATGTCCATGTTGAACGTGTCGTCCCGAAGTGGTCCTTCCGCGCGACGTGCCAGCGCGGTTGGGCTCCGCCAGCTCCGGCGGCGGCAATCCCGGCATCGGGATTCGCGGGCGCCTTGAGGGCGGCCCACGACGTCCTGTAAATCTAGATCGATTGTGGTGACAGGAGTTGAGACCGCGGGCCCATTGGTTGTTTACGCGTGGGGAACCTTGGCGGCGCGACGGTAGTGCGGAACGTGTCGGTTCTTCCGGATGGGACGCCACAGTCTCACCGTTTGGCCGCCTGCCGCCGTTCGCGCCGCTGCGAGCCGTCTGTGATGCCCTTTTTCAACAGTCCACACTGCCTGCAGGTCATGCCCGGCGATGGCCCGCCACAAGCAAATTGCATTCGCGGCTGTGTGAACTAGGCTTCATTCGCCGGTGGCTTCGCCTTTGGCACCTGCCACGCTTGCAGGCAACCTGGCCCGGCTGTGGCATGCACGGCGCGGCGATGGAGTCCTGCGGCCGGATCTCACACCGGTGATCGCAACGATTACGACGTCTCACAAAAAGGCCAGCGTCCCGATGCCGTTCCGACCGCAGTCTACGAACGGCCCCGCGCCGGATGCCGATTTCACCGCGCTCACGCTCCTGCGCGAAACATTCGGTGTGGATTTCACGTCCTGGTCGCACGCCTCAGGTGCGTGGCGTGCGGTGGACCCGGCCGATGTCGGAGACACGCCTGCCGATACTGCCGCGAGAGATCGCCTGCAGACGTTGCTTGAGCAGGGGGACTGGTCCGGCGTCACGTCGGTACGCCACATCGCGCCCGGTCGGCATGTGGTCGTGATGCCGTTGCCATCGAATGATCAGGGAATCGCGGCGGTCGGTATCCTGGAAACCAGCGACGCCGACCTGCTGCTGAAACTCGCAGCGAACGCCGAACGGCTCATCGAGCAGGAACTGCTGCTGGCCCACCAGGGGCGCCAGTTGAACTCCTGCCTGGAACAACTGACCTACGACATGGAGGAGCAGACCTGGCTCCGATCGCTGGCGCAACAGATCAAGCTCTGCGACGCCGAAACGGGCGCCGAGCACGTCGCCACCGAAATCCTGCCGACGCTGCAGTCGTTGATCGGCGCAGACGGCGTGGTGTTTGTCCGGCATGAACTCCGGAACAATAACGCCGTGCCTATTGAGGCTCATTACACCTGGGCGGCGGAAGCGGTTGCTTCGGAGGCGTTGTGCGAACGGCTGATCGTACGCCACGGCCGCGACGCCGCCACGCAACCTGTGGTCGTACAGGATCGCGACGCGCCCGGTGAGTTGTCGAAGCTGGGGCTGCGGTCGCTGATCCTCGTGCGCACGCCGATGGGGGACCGCATTACGGGCTGGCTGCTCGGTCTGCGCCGGATCTCCCGCAAGGCGACGCCTCGCCGGGGACTGGCCGACACGGGCCCGGTGACGTCGCGCGACGAATTTGGCACCGTCGAAGCCGGGCTGGTGGAGTCGGCGGCCGTCCTGCTCAGCACACATGCCCGCAACGTCGAGCTGCTGCAAAACCGCAGCGACATGACCATCCGCCTGATGCGGGCGATGAGTAGCGCGATCGACGCGCGGGACGCCTACACCAGAGGCCACAGCCGGCGCGTCGGCCGCTACGCCCAGGGGGTCGCCAAACACCTTCAGCTCAGCGACGAAGAATGCGAGCAGCTCTACCTCACGGGCCTGCTGCACGATATCGGCAAGATCGGCGTGCCGGACCGCGTGTTGCTCAAGGCCGGTCGGCTTTCCGATGACGAATTCGACCTGATCAAGCAGCACCCGGAAATCGGCTACCGCATCCTGGAGCCGATCGCCGAGTTGTCGTTCGCCCTCCCGGGAGTGCTCCACCATCATGAACGGATCGATGGACGCGGTTATCCGCACGGCCTGCGGGGAGAGGACATCCCCTTCTGCGCGCGGATCCTGGCTGTGGCCGATGCGTACGACGCCATGACCAGCAGCCGCACCTACCGCACCGCCATGACGATGGACCGCGCGCGGCAGATCCTGGTCGAGGGGGCCGGTCAGCAATGGGACCGGAACATCGTTGGCGCATTCCTGAGGATCCTGGACGATGTCGTCGTGTCGCAGGACTCGACCAAGGATCGGCTGGGAGA
>CAZWGW010000947.1:0-2999 GCA_964633565.1 uncultured Planctomycetaceae bacterium | reverse complement strand
GAAGGCGCGGCAGAGCAGTTGCCTTTCGAACTTGAAGCAGATGGGGTTGGCGATGCACAACTACCACGACAACTTCACCGTTTTTCCCATCAGCATGAGCTGGGGACGGACCGAGCCGGCCAACAACTGGGACCGACGGCAGGCGTTTTCCGACAAGGTGTTCATGCTCCCGTACCTGGATCAGACACCCATCTACAATGCGACGAACTTCAATGATTTCCCATGGAATCCCTGGAATACCGGCAGCAACCTCGTGCAGAGCGGACGGCTGCCTGTGTTCAATTGTCCGTCGAATGCGAACGTGAACGGCAACGGGCCACGCGGCAACTTCACTTACGCGATCAACATCGGGGTCATCGATTACTCCCCCAACAACGTCAACATCATCAGCGGGACGTACTGGCTCGGCAAACACAACGGGCTGTCATGCTACACGAACTGGCCGAATGAGTCCGATCCGCCCGTGACGGTTGCCCAGGTCTCCGACGGAACCAGCGTCACGGCAATGTACTCGGAATTCGGCATGGTCCCCTGCAACACGGGCGAGACCGGCAAAAAGACGCTGCAGCTTCATACGTGGGCGTCCAGTCAGCCGCACCGGCTGATGCGGCAGCAGTGCCTGAACTCGGTTCCTCACATCGGAGATTGCGGACGACACGACCTGCGGGGCTCGTCGTGGGCTTCATCATTCACGGGCTACGGTGCGACCTATTCGCACAACATGAATCCGAACGAGAAGCCTTGCTTTGAGTCAAACTCGCAAAGCGATTGGCGCGGAAGCACGATGCAGTCGGCATCCAGTTGGCATACGGGCGGCGTGCACGTGACGCTGGCCGACGGTTCGGTACAGTTCATCAGCGAGAACATTGATTACGACGTCTGGGCGGGAATGGGTACGCGTAACGGACGCGAGGTCATCACCTTCTGAGCCTGTTGACCTGCGCGAGTGCGTGCCCTTGCACTCCTCAATACAAGACACCCGTGGCAGATCCAGAGGGATGTGTCACGGGTGGTTTTTTTGTGTGTGCTCATGATCCTGCTTCGACGGCAGATCATCTCGAACATCGGACGACGGACTCAGCACGTTCGATCCAGCAGGCTGAGCGACGTCGACTCACCTGCCGGGTTCACGCGCTCGCCGGTGAGCTGGATTGTCCCGCTGCTGCTGCTGATCGCCGGATGTGATCAAGGCACAAGCCCGGCGGCCCCTGCTGGAGTCCAGGCGCCCGTCTCGATGAACGCCGGCGTGCAGCAAACTTCCCCGCCGATGGCGGGCGGACGCGATGCGGGAGCGGCCACGGTGCCCGTATTTGTTGATGTCGCTCCGGTGGTGGGACTCGACCACACTTTCTTCTCCGACACAGTTCCCGGGCGCTATTTTCTCCCCGAGATCATGGGGGGCGGCGCGGCGTGGGCGGACTTCGATCGGGATGGAAACCTGGATGTGTATCTGATGAACGGTCGTTCGCTGGATCCGACGGCGGTCGTGGATTCACGTCCGAACCGGCTGTATTGCGGTCGACCCGGCGGAGAATTTCGACAAGTTCCGCATTCCGCCGGCGTGAGTGGCACCGCGTATGGTCAGGGAGCGGCGGCGGGTGATTTCAACGCGGACGGGTTCCTCGATCTGTATCTGGGCAACTACGGCCCGAATGCGCTGCTGGTCAATAATGGCGATGGAACGTATTCCAACGTCACGGCACAGAGCGGCACGGATGATCCGCTCTGGACTTCCAGCGTGGTCTGGTTCGACGCGGACCGCGACGACGACCTGGACCTGTACGTGACCAACTACATGGATGTCACGTGGACCAACCGGAAGATTTGCGATTACGGCGGACATCCCGGTTACTGCGGTCCGGGACAGTTTTCGTCGGTCCCGGATCATCTGTTTCTCAATCAGTCTGACGGATCGTTCATTGAAGCCTCGCGTGAACTTGGACTCGTGGACGAAGTCGGCAAAGGACTGGCCGTTGTGGCGGCCGATTTCGACGGGGATTTCACACCGGAGATCTACGTGGCGAATGATATGACGCCCAATTTCCTGTTCGCGCGGACGTCGGCACCCGCCGGCCGGGCGACACAATACAGGGAGTGCGCCATGCTGTCCGGCTGCGCGCAGAGTGGTGAAGGGATGAACGAGGCCAGCATGGGCATTGCGTGCGCAGACTTCGATCGAGACGGCAACCTCGACCTGTATCTGACTCACTATTTCCAGATGAAGAACACCCTCTACCGGAACCTGGGCAATCTGCAGTTCGACGACGTCAGCCACAGGACAGGCGTGGCCGAGTCGAGCTACCCGTATCTGGGATTCGGAACCGTCCCCGTCGATTTCGACCGTGATCAATTCGACGACCTGTTCATTGCCAACGGACACGTGCTGGGGCCGGAAAACGAGCCGCACAGAATGCGGCCGCAGCTGTTGCGGAACGACGCGGGCGCCCGGTTTGAGGACATCTCATCGTCGGCGGGCGACTACTTCCTCCGGGAACGGCTGGCGCGGGGAGCCGCCGCTGCGGACTATGACGACGACGGCGATCTGGATATCCTCGTGACGCACCTGGACGAACCAGTCGCCCTGCTCCGCAACGAAACGGTCGTTGCGGGTCATTTCGTCGGCATCCTGCTCGAAACGCGTTCGCGCGTGCCGCCGGTTGGAGCGCGAGTGCGGCTGAGCACCAGCGAGGGTGACGTCGTGAAGTCCCTGACCGCGGGCGGCAGTTACCTCTCCCAGAGCGACGAACGCCTGTTATTCACCGTCGGGGGAGCGGAGACGGCCGTCAGTGTCGAAGTGTCATGGCCGGACGGCCGGGTGCAGCAGTTTGACGGGCTTCCAGTCGATCGGTACTGGCGCCTGCGCGAAGGCGAATCGCCTTGGGAACAGAACTGACCACAGCGACAGGGGCCGCGACGAACGCTCAATCGCAGCGGCCGCGGTCCGCGCGCCCCCTGCGGCAATTGTGCCGGCTCATGCTGGCTGCCGCGGGAATCGGAGT
>CAZWGW010000946.1:0-3006 GCA_964633565.1 uncultured Planctomycetaceae bacterium | reverse complement strand
CGCACCCCCTGCACAAGTCGTTCGAGCATTCCGACTTTCTCAAGGACCAGGAAGAACGCTCCGGCGGCCACGCCGGTCGGACCGAGGCGGACCGGGCGATCGACTTCCTGCAGAACCGCACGCGCGAGCGGCCGTTCTTCATGCTCCTTGCGTTCACCGGGCCGCACGACCCGCGCGGTACGAACGCGGAGTTCCGCGCGCTGTACGACGTCGACAGCATGCCGCTCCCGGCCAATTACCGCCCCTTCCACCCGTTCGACAACGGCGAACTTCTGGTCCGTGACGAGCGGCTGGAAGCCTGGCCCCGCACCGAGGCGGCGATCCGCCGGCACCTGTTCGACTACTACGCCGTCATCAGCCACATGGACTACCAGATCGGCCGTATCTTCCGGACGCTCGACGAGCTCGGCCAGTGGGACAACACGATTGTCATCTTCTCGTCCGACCACGGCCTCGCGATCGGCAGCCACGGCCTGATGGGGAAGCAGAACGTTTACGAGGACGGCATGAAGTCGCCGCTCCTGTTCCGCGGCCCCGGCATCCCCCACGGCACGAGCGGAGCGTACGCTTACCTGTTCGACATTTATCCCACGATCTGCGACCTCGCCGGCGCGCCGGTCCCGCCGGAAGTGGAAGGGAAGAGCCTCGCCCCGATCCTGCACGGCGAGCAGGACCGGGTCCGCGACACGGTGTTCCTCGCCTATCGCCACGTGCAGCGGGCCGTGCGGCGCGGAGAGTGGAAGCTGATCCGCTATCCGCAGGTTGACGTGACGCAACTGTTCAACCTGAGCGACGACCCGCACGAGATGCACAGTCTGGCCGACGACCCGCGGTACGCCGACAAGGTGACGGAGATGACGGCATTATTGAAAGCCGAGCAGACGCAGTGGGACGACACGCAGCCGCTGACGGTGGACAACCCGCAGCCGGCCGCGGTGGACGTGGAGACCTACTTTCCGAAGGACCAATGAACGGCGAAGCCTCCTACATCTGCGACGCCTGCGGCGAGGAGATCGTGGTCCCGGTCGACTCCTCGGCCGGCGAAGAACAGGAATACGTCGAAGACTGCCCGGTCTGCTGTCGTCCGAACGTGATTCACGTCTTGTTCGACCCGGATGGAGAGGCCCGCGTGTGGGCGCAGGGGGAGTAGAGTGAGATGGACTTCATCAGAACACCGACATCAGCAGCGTCTGCGCCGCCTTCGCCAGCGTCTCCCGCTCTGCCTTCGTCAGCACGCCGCGCTCCAGGATCCCCTGCATCTGCAGGTTCACCTGCGACACGAAGAACTTCTGCACCCCGCCGAGTTTGATCTCCCCCGACTGGTCCGAGTCGAGCAGGAGCTGCGTGATACGGTGGACCGTTTCCGCTTCGCCGATGTCGGTCTCGGGTTTCTCCACCCACTGCGGCGGCTCGTCGACGTCGGCCGCGTGCCGGGCCACGGCCAGGATCAGGTTCGACACGCGGGCCGCCTTGTCGTAGTCGATGCGGTCGGCCGTGTCGCGCGACGTGTGGTAGTCGGGGTGTTCGCCCGTCGAGAAGAACAGGAACGGCACCTTCTCGTCGCGGAACGGGCCGTAGTCGCTGCGCGTGCCGATCAGGTCGATCCCCAGCCGCGCCACCTCCAGCCCCTGCGGCGTCCCCACGTCACCCAGCATCTCGCGCAGCCGCGCGCCATGCTCGCTGCCGAGGACGAACACCGTCGGCAGCGGCAGGTCTCCCAGCGAGCGGCCGATCATGTCGGCCGTGATGAACAGCTTGACCTGCTCCAGTTCCCACGGGGCATGCGCCGCGAACCAGCGCGAACCCCAGAGCAGATGCTCCTCCAGGTCGAAGGCGACGAAAGCGATGCTCCGCCGCGGCCTGGTTTCCAGCTTTGCCACCTGCCGGGCCGTTTCGAGGAGCATGGCGGTGCCGCTGGCGTTGTCGTCGGCGCCGGTGTACATGCGGCCGTCCTTGACGCCGAGGTGGTCGTAATGGGCGCTGAGGATGATGATTTCGTCCTCCAGGTCGGGGTCGCTCCCCTCGATCCAGCCGCCGACGTTGCGGCCGATGATCCGCGTGGCCGGGTCGTCTCCCAGCACACCGGGGATCGGTTGGAAGTACTCACCGTCCTGGAACAGCGGCTTGAGGCCGGCCTCCTGGAACTGCGCGCGGATATACCCGGCGGCGACGAGCGCGTCTTCCCCCTTGCGGCCGCGAAGCTCGGGGGAGGCGAGATATTCGATGTGCGGGCGGACGTCGTCCACGGTGATCGGCGTGGGGCAGATCACTCCCTGCGGCGCGCCGGCCGGGGCTTCGATCGTCGCCGACTTGACCGGCGGGTCAGCCGCGCGGAGCAGCGACGCGGCGGCAATCGCCAGGCATGAAGCGGCCGCAAGTAATAAGCCCGTCTGGAGTTTACGCATGGTTGTCTCCGGGCCGGTTGTGCGGGATATGCGGTTTCTTCTGAGAAATCCTGACGTGCGGCCGGCAATTGGTCGATGTTCAGTGTGTACGACGACGCCGCGCCTGACCGACGCAAGGCCGCCACCCCATGTGGTCGTCCGCCTTGCGCGGGGAGAGCGCCCCTTCGCGGGGTGCAGCCGGTGGAGACTGTACCCCATCTCGCCGGATCAAGGCGAGATCAAGGAGTGCGAACACATGCTCAAACGTGCCGTGCTGACCGGGCTGCTGCTTGCCGTCGTGGCGGGCGCGGGCCTGACCTCCCGCAGCGTATCGGCCGCCCCGCCGGGGCAGCCGACGAACTGGGAGCGGTTCTACCACTACCCGTACGTCTATTACCCGCACAGCTTCCAGCAGTATCCCGAGAGCTACGACCACCTGTACTACCGGTACCCGATTCAGCGGCAGATCCCGGTGTACAACGCAGGCTGGCACAACTTCTACCTGATGGACCGGCCGTACCACAGCGGACACCATTACCTCCTGGATATCTTCTGACTTCCGGGGGCGATGGGAACGAGGGAAGAACGGCCCGCTTCCTGGAGGGGGAAGCGGGTCGTTTGC
>CAZWGW010000945.1:0-3014 GCA_964633565.1 uncultured Planctomycetaceae bacterium | reverse complement strand
CGGCGCAGTTCGCACACGCCCCGCAGTGTCTCGATCTCCTTCGTCGCCTGGCCCGACGCGGCAATCTCGCCGAACACCCAGCTCGCGCGGTCGATCTCCCCGGCGCGGAGGCAGGCGTCGCCGTATTCAATCCGGTCCGCCAGCCCCAGCGATTTCACGTCTGTCTCCAGACAGGTCTGAAACTCCCCGATCGCCCGGCTGAAGTCCTGCAGCCGGTACAGGCACCGCGCCCGCTGCCGTCGCCAGCCGACGTTATCCGGGTGCCGCTGCAGCGTCAGTGTGTAGTAGTTGAGCGCCGGCTCCCACTCGCCCGCCGATTCGTGCAGTCGCGCCAGGGCGACCGGCAACATTTCATCGGTGGGGTTCTGTTCCAGGCCTGTTTTCAATGCGAGCATGGCCGCCCGGGCGTCTCCCAGGTCCACCAGCACTCCCGCCAGTTCACGGACGTACGTGGTCTGCTGCGGCGCCAGCGTCACGGCCCGCTGCATGGCGGCCAGACCCTCTTCCCGCGCGCCGCTCCGGACCAGCATCTGCCCCACCCGCGACTGCAGGTGCGCCGACTGCGGATGCGACCGCAGCAGCGTCCGCATGGTGTCGACCGACATCGCCGTCTGGCCCAGATCCGCGAGGAACAGCGCCTCCAGCTCCAGTGCCGATTCAAGCTGCGGGTCGATGGCCCGCGCCCGCCGCACCGCCTCCAGCGCGTGCGCAATTTCCCCCTGCTGATACTGCTGCATCGCCGCGGTCACCTGCTGTGACGCGTCCAGCGTGGCATCGGAGCGACTGACGGCCGATGTCGTCGGGCTCACCTTCGGCCACAACACACAGCCCGGCAGCAGCAGTCCCCCCGCGAGGACCACGCCGGCGAGCACGGATCGACCGGTCGGTTTCGCGGCGTGTCGAACGGATTGGAATGGCGCGGGCATGACAGCGACGTTATTCACGGGTGAGTGGAAGTTCGGGAGCATCGATCAGCGGCAGCAAACGTGCAGGTTTCGGGAGCGAGTCGTCGGGCGAGCCGGCCCGCCGCGCCGACAGAATGACGACGATCTCGCTCCGACCCACCGGTTGTTCGTGCGGCAATTCCCGGTTCGCGTCACCGCCGCGGCGAATTATCTGCTCGTCGCATGGCCCCGTCACAACCAGCGTCCCGCCGGCGGGGATCGTCGTCAGCCGCCAGTCCGATGAAGCGGCGGCCGCGGTCTCCGCTGTTCCTCTGCTCCGGAATTCGAGTTCCATCCCCGCCGCGTCGCACCCGGGGCAGCGCAACTCCAGTGCGCCGCCCCAATCCGGTCGCGGCGCCCGCTCAAACACATACGGACCGCGCGCCTGGACCATCCGCGGCGGCAGCAACCGCCACAGATCGAGCGCGGCGGTCGCGTCCGGCATGAGGCGCAGCGTCCGTTGCGCCATCCGGCCCGTCGCCGCCGTGCGCTGCAGCCAGCCGGCGACAACTCCTGCGTCGCATTGGCAGACGCCCCACGAAACGTCGCGCCGGGATTCGTCATCAACGGAAATTTCCCCCGCTGCGCCGCTGCGCTGCAGGGCCGGCAGCATGCCGTCCCGCAGTTCGCCGGTCAGCGGCGCCTGCATCACGACAGCCTGGATTTCGATTGGGCCAGCAGACGGGCGCGTCGCGGCGGCCGGTGGCTCCTTCAAAGCCGCCAGTTCCGTCAGCGTCCGCTCCACCGCCGCCTGCGATGTCCGCAGTTCGGCGAGTTCGCCATGCAGGTCGTCCAGCCGTTCCCCGAGGCCCGCCAGTTGCGTGGCCGTCTCGTGATCGGATTCCGCGGTCCGCGCGCCGGGTGCGGCGGTTGTCGTCTCGTCGGCGAATTCCGGCGGCGGCGGAAGCTCCTCGAACTTTCCCGTGCCGAAGGTGGTCCGCGACCCGTCGTGCAACACCCAGGCATGACTCCCTTCGTTGCTCGCCGACACTTCACGGATCGGCAACGGCGGCGTCTCGGGAACGATGCGGCTGAACGGCGGTTGCTGCGCCCCGCTGTCGGCAATGACCGCACCCTCAGGTTGTCTCCCGGGTGTCGGCCCGATTGGTGCAATCGTCTCAACGGCCGGCGGCGCGCTGCCTGGGGATGCGGGCAGGGAACCGCTGGCGGTCGCAGACATCGAGTTCGATCGAGTCGAAGCATCAGCCGTCAGGACAGGCCGCGGCTCGATACTCCCTGCGTCAGGCCGCGGCGCGGCGCTGGCCTGCAGCGCGAGGCGCGCCGTCTCCGGATCAGACGCGAGCCAGCACAGGCTCAGGCCGACGTTGACCGCAAGGGCCCAGAAGGCGACCCGGAACGGGCGATTGACCATGCCGTTGTGGCGTCCGTGACACGGTGGCGGTGGGGAGGGCGCCGGGCGGACGCTCAGACGAGACCCACCCGTAATCCCTTATCGGCTCGTCCCATTCGTTGCAGGCAGCAAAACCGGCGTAATCGTCAAGGTCGTCGATGGCGCGGTTTCGAAGAGTCAGCACTGGGTGCCAGCCGGCGCAAGAAAAAGCGCGGCAAGGTCCCCTCAAAGCTCCCAGCTTCCCTTGCCGCGCTTGCGTTAGCAGACGCAGATTGCAGGGCCACCGGCCCCGCGAGGAAACAATAGGTCGCCCACCTGTAGAGTCAAATCTTCAAGTCGACGCAATTTACGCATTTTTACTCTGAGTGGATTTCGCCGACGATTTTCAAGACATTATCTGACATCCAGTTACGCCGATATCGTCCTCTCGCTCCCCCGTCCCTAATTCCGCTCTTTCTTCTGCTTCGCCTCAAACTCCGCGATCCACGTCGCCGGATCCTCCTCGAACGCCGCCTGGCACCCCGTGCAGCAGACCCAGTACGACTTCCCCTGGTAGCTCACCTGCATCGTCCCCAGTCCACCGGAAATGACGCACTTCCGTGCGCCGTAGTCGTCGTCACTGAGCGCGAACGACGTCCCCTCACGTTGCGTGGCGACGGTCTCGAACCGGGCGAAGTTGCCGCCGCGCTTCTTCGACAGTTCCATCAGATAGCGATCGT
>CAZWGW010000944.1:0-3021 GCA_964633565.1 uncultured Planctomycetaceae bacterium | reverse complement strand
CGTCATCGCATTGGCATCCACGGTCGACCGCAGGTCGGAAGATCCTTTCCAGTCCACGGGCGTCACCTGGGGGCCGCTGAGAGTCCATTCGAGTCGCGACGGAAAGTACGTCGGGCGTTCGTCCCGGTGGTGGTGCGAAATTGCCATTCGGGCGGCCACAGGGACCGGACGGGCCGGCTCGATTCCGGCCAACCGGTGGATTGCCGTCCGTACGAACAATTCGAAGCAAACCATACTGCTGACGGGATTTCCGGGCAAGCCGAATATGTAGTGCCGTTTGCCGTCCGCGGCCTTGGATTCGTTCAGCACGCCGAACCAGACCGGCTTGCCCGGCTTCATCTCCACCTTGTGAAACACCTCCTGCACGCCGCACACATCGAGGACTGCGGGCACCAGATCGAGCTTGCCGGCCGATACGCCCCCGGAAAGGCACAATACGTCGCACCGGAGTCCGGCCCGGACCTTTTTCTCGAGGTGCTGCCGGTCGTCCCGGGCGATCCCCAGTGGAAACCGGGCGCTCCCCAGCCGGCTGGCCTGGGCCAGAAGCATGGTCTCGTTGGTATTGCGGATCTGCCCCGGCGCCGGCTCCTGGTCGACCGGCACCAGTTCATCACCCGTTGCCAGTACGCCGACGAGAGGCCGAGGAATCGTGGGGAAACGCGCCCGGCCGACTTCGGCCAATGCACCGAGTTCCTGAGCGCGGAGCTGACGGCCCGCCTTGAGGATCAGGTCGCCAAACTGCAGCGCCGTACCGCGGCGGATAATGTTCGTCCCTGGCGCTGTGTGCCGGGTCTGAACGACAACGCCGCCCCCCTGCTTCAGCGTCTGTGTCTCCTCCATACGGACGACGAGATCGGCCCCGTCCGGAATCGGTGCTCCGGTCATGATGCGGATCGCCTCATGCGGGCCGACTTTTTTTCCGGAGACGCGACCGGCAGTCAGTTCATCGATCACCGTCAGCGTCACCTGATCGCCATCGAGGTCGGCCGAGCGGAGGGCGTAGCCGTCCATCAGCGCCTTGTCGAATGGCGGGGACTCCACATTACTGACGATGTCTTGCGCGAGCACCAGCCCCTGTGCCGCGGCAAGGTCCGCATCGACAGGCACAAGAGGGTGGACGTGCTCGATAATCCGGTCCAGGGCAGCTTCAACGCTCAGCATGGGAGAAAATCAGTCACGGCGGCTATGATGGCGGGAAGGCGCCAGTGTACCACACCCCTGCTGCTGTAACCTGCCCGCCGCGCGTTGACCACGTCCCGATATAGACCAGCTTCATGCCGCCACGCCAGCCGCCGTATCGCACAACCAGGCCCCATCGCCGCAGCGACGTGGAACAGCGGCTCCCGCTTTCTCCCGAGCATCTGGCACAACGGTCGCTGGCATTGCCCGAAGGGGAGCCGCTGCCACAGATCGCCGTCCGCTCGCCGACGCGGCACCCGCTGCTGTTCCGCAACCGCCTGGGAACGTACGACCGCCGGGCGCGGCACGGCGACCTGGTGCAACTCACGCTCAGCGACGGCCAGACGCTCGGCTACGGTCTGTTCAATCCGCGGTCGGAGATCACGGTCAGGGTGTTGACGCATGCGCCGGAAGCCCCGCGGGAGGAATGGTGGGCGGCCAGGATCGGCGAAGCGGTCGCCGTGAGGCGTGACGTATTGAAGCTCGACCAGTCGACGAGCGCTTACCGCGTGGTCCACGCGGAGGGAGACGGCCTCGCCGGCCTCGCCGTCGATCGTTTTGGCGACGTGCTGTCGGTCGAGGTGTTCAGCCTGGCAATGTACCAGCGGATCGACGCTCTCGTGGCACTCCTCGCCGGCCAATGCGGCACAAAGCACGCCGTCGTCCGCTGTGGCCCGCAGACGCTGGAGCAGGAGGGATTCTCGGCGGAGCCATTCGGATCGCCGCGGTTGCCGTCGCACGTCACCATCGAGGAATTCGGCACGAAGTTCCGAATCGACCTGAAGGACGGCCACAAGACCGGCTTCTTCTGTGATCAGCGGGACAACCGCCGCAAGCTGGCGGAGTTCTGCTCGGGGAAGTCGGTGCTCGACGCCTGCTGCTACACCGGCGGCTTTGCGCTGCAGGCCAAAGTGCTCGGCGGGGCGGCGGAGGTGACCGGCGTCGACCTGGATGAACAGGCGATCGCCGTCGCCCGCGAGAATGCCAAATTGAACCGCGCCCAGATTCGCTTCGTGCATGCCGACGCCTTCGCTTACATGCGGGACATGCAGCGCAACGAGCGCCGCTACGATGTCGTCGTCCTCGATCCGCCGAAGCTGATCCGCACGCGGGACGAGACCGAGACCGGCCAGAAGAAATACTACGACCTGAACCGGCTGGCGATGCAGCTCGTCGCTCCCGGAGGCTGGCTGGTGACGTGTAGTTGCTCCGGGCTGATGGGGCTGCGGGAATTCCAGCAGACGGTCGGTTCGGCGCTGCCGGGGTCACGGAATGCGCGGATCCTGTTTCGCACGGGGGCCGCCCCGGACCATCCGATCGCACCGCACTGTCCTGAAACGGAGTATTTGAAGGCGCTCTGGCTGCGGCTGGACGGATAATTCATCCCCGGCGAGCGGCGGGCGTCAGCCCGCTGAATCGGCGCACATCGCGCTCCGACGAACGACGGCTGCAGGACGCCGGTGCGACCGTCCCCCCAATGTGGGATTGCACTTTCCCTGCGTACTGGACCACAATTCACGTTGCGGGGAAGCCCCTCATTTCACAGCGAGGTGACGCCATGCAGCGTCTGCTGATTGCCATCATGTTGACCGTCAGTTGCGGTTGTCTCGATCCAGCGGCGTTTCAATCCAAAAAGCCCGATGATGCGGCGGCACCAGCCCCGCCACAGGCCGCTGCTCCGGTACAACAGCCGGCTGCGGCGCCCGCTGCGGCGCCTCAGGGGGAGAATGCAATTCCTGACATGGAGGCGCAGATTGTCGACAAACAACGGGCGCTCGCCGGAAACCCGAGCCTCGTCGAGACGTCGAACAGGATGAACACGACAGACCCGATCCTTGCGAT
>CAZWGW010000943.1:0-3025 GCA_964633565.1 uncultured Planctomycetaceae bacterium | reverse complement strand
AATCGTCACAAAGAATCCTTGACATCGACCACTCTTTCAGGGACAGCCACGCGCCGATCTGTTCCTACTTCTTCGCCAGATAGTGCCCGAAGAACCGCTCCATCAGCCACACGCAGCGGTCGTTGACGTCCTGTGCGAGGTCCATCGCGTGCGGCCAGCCGGGGAGACGATCGTAGATGTAGGGCACGCCGATTGCCTTGAGCTTCGTTGCGAGGAGGTCCCCCTGGTCGATCGGGACGACGTCGTCCATCGTGCCGTGCAGGATCAGCGTCGGCGGATCGCTGGCGTCGACGAAAGTGATCGGCGATGCCTGCTGATACAGCCCGATGTCTTCGTCCATCGTCTTCCCGAGGAAATCCTTGACGGCGCGATTGGCGAACTCGTTGTTGCGGACAAAGTCGGTCGTCAGGTCCGCTGGCCCATACAGGTCGACGACGCACTGCACGCGGCTGCTGACTCCGGCGTGGCCGCCATCCCCTTCGAACTCCGCCACGTCCGGGGAATAGCCGAGCATCATCGACAGGTGCCCTCCGGCCGATCCGCCGGCGACGCCGATCCGGTCGGGGTCGATGTTGAGCTCGGCCGCATTCGCCCGCATCCAGCGGACGGCGCACTTGCAGTCCTGGACGGCCGCCGGGTACTTCGCCACCCTGACCAGCCGGTAACTGATGCTGGCGACGGCGTAGCCTTTTGCGGCGAAGACGTTGCCGTAGTAGCTGTAATCGGTCTTCGATCCGCCCGCCCACGCGCCGCCGTGGATGAAGATCAGCCCCGGGACCGGCCCATCGGACTCTTTCGGTTGATACAGGTCGAGCTTGAGCGACTGGCTGCCCCCCTGGCCGTATTCGACGTCGGCCGTCACCTTGACGCCGTCCGGCGTCGGCGCCGCACGGTTAATCACCTTGAGCTTCCCTGACGCCGCGGCCGCGAGCGCATCCTGGGGCTTTTCGAAACCCATCGGTGGTGCCGGTGGCAGGGAGCCGAGGATGTCGAGTGCCGTGCCGGTGAGGACGTCGTCGGCGAGCGACCAGCGGGCCGTGAGTGCGAGGACGACGAGGAACAGGACGCGGAGCGTGTGGTGCATGGATCGGGTGTTGAGGCGCTGGGTTTGATCGGGACGGCAGGCAGCCATCACGATACACGGTTTGGGGAGGGAAGAGAAACGAGCGTCGTAGCCGAATTCGCCCGGAATTCGGGCGTGGATGGGGGCCCAGTCCCCTCACGTCGTCCACAGGCTCCGCACCCAGAAAGCCGCACCGCACAACCAGAAATAGATCGTAAACGTTGCCAGCGGGCAGACGGCCGTCGCGACTCTCCCTGAAGGGCGCACCAGCCGCCGCGCCGTATAGACGGCGAACGGAAACGCCGGAAGGAGACCCAACAGAAAAATCCACTCGTGTGGCAGGCTCTCGGCCCGCAGCACCGCGAAGTAGCCCGCGCAGACCAGCAGAAACAATACGCCGGCCAATCGGGACCGCCGCCGCGCCCGCCGGCGGTCCTCCTGCCGCTCGGCCCATTCGAGCGTGACCAGCGTCAACTGCATCGTCGCATACAGCGCGACGGGCCAGGTAAACAGAAACTCCTCCTGCCATTCGTTGACCACCGGAGTGGCGACGACGCCCAGGACAAACAGCCCGCACAGCGCAATGACAATCCACGGGAGCCGGTGACTGGACGTCGGCGGTATCCCCAGCAGCGACAACAGCGGCAGCGCTGCGGCGATCAGGCACGCGGCAAACCACCGTCCCAGCTCCCGCGCATCGGGCCGCATGAACGGGTGCTCGCGCTCGCCGTTCAGGAGCCACCCCCACCGCGTGCCGGCGTCGCGGGCGATTTCGGACACTGTCACCGACCGCGTCGTTTCCTCTGGGGTCAGGTCCTCCGCCCGGCCGACGTACAGGCACACGGCGCGGGACTGCGTCCGCAGGTACAGCCGGCCGCCGCTCAAAGCAGCGGGCGTCCAGCAGACCTCATCGCCGAAGATTGTGACACGGCCCAACTCCTCGTAACCGTCGCGCGACATCCGCGACAGGATGACGTCGCCGGCGTCGCTGAACAGCAGCACCTTGGAGTCGACGGCGATCATGCTGGCCTGGCCGACCTTGTCCGACGACCAGAGGACGTTGCCGGTCTCGAAATCGAGGCAGCG
This sequence comes from uncultured Planctomycetaceae bacterium, assembly GCA_964633565.1. Classification (GTDB taxonomy): domain Bacteria; phylum Planctomycetota; class Planctomycetia; order Planctomycetales; family Planctomycetaceae; genus CAZWGW01. The sequence goes on along the minus strand of CAZWGW010000943.1, from coordinate 876 downwards.
GAATGTCCCCCGCGACGGCCGGTGCGCCTTCGACTGCGGGTCGCGCAGATCGAAGCCGTACACGGCGCGGTCCAGCGTGAGACTGGAGACGACGTCGTTAGAGAATTCGTCGCTGTGCCAGTGCTGCGACCCGTTCACGATGGGAGGGTCCACTGAGTCGTCCCAGGCGAGCTTGTAGACGTCCGCCCCCGCGCGGAACGGCGCGGAGACGAGCAGCAGCGGCTCGTGATAGAGCGGGGCCGCCGCATGCTCGTCATACCCCGATGACACGCTGGTGCGCCACACGGCGCGGCCGGTCGCCGGGTCGTACAGCGCCAGCGCGTTCTGCAGATAACCGACGATCAGCGTGCGCCCACCGAGTGTGATCGGCAGCGCGGTGCAATAACTGGCGGAGTCGTTGCCGCTCGTCCAGAGCGTCCCGCCCGTGTCGGCATCGAGGGCGACCATGGCGGCGTTTTCGCCACCTACAGGGAGGATTACCCGCCCGTCGATGACGAACGGCGAGCAGGAGTAGCCGAACTCGGTCCCCCGGCCGCCGAATTTGTCGTTGACGTTGACGGACCACACCTCGCTGCCGTCCGCTGTCTGCAGGCACCCCGCGAGGCCGTCCGGCGATGTGAAATAGAGTCGCTCCCCCACAACCGTCGGCGTGCCGCGCGGACCGGGATAGATCCCCATCGCTTCGTAGGGGAGGTCGTAGCGGTGTTCCCAGACGGTTTCGCCGGTCTTTGCGTCGAGGCAGATCACGAACTGCCCAAACACGCTCTGATACTGCGTGTACGCGCGACCGGCGACGACGGCGAAGCTGGAGTAGCCCTGACCCAGTTCGCGCGACCAGAGGACGGGGGGTCCGGTCTCCGGCCAGTGATCGGCGAG
>CAZWGW010000942.1:0-3027 GCA_964633565.1 uncultured Planctomycetaceae bacterium | reverse complement strand
CCGTGCCGGAGTCGTTTTAGCTGTCGGGCCCGATCGACAAGGATCCGGCGGATGGCGATGGCGGCTGCCCCCATGAAATGCCGGCTGCCGTCCCAGTGGACCTGCTCCCCGTCGCCGACGAGCCGCAGCCACGCCTCGTGGACGAGGGCGGTGGCGTTGAGCGACTGTTCGGCCCTTTCACCAGCGAGTTTCGCCGCCGCCAGCCGGCGCAACTCGTCGTAGACCAGCGGCAACAGCTCTTCAGCGGCGGACGGATCGCCCTGTTCGACCCTGTGGAGAACGTGAGTGACGTCGTGTGATTCGCTCATTCGCCAACGTGGTGGCTCACATCCGCTGCCATCGGTGCATCAGCCGCTCACACCGAACCGGCTGGCATGGCCTCTCACTCTTTCACTTCGCCCAGCAATTCCAGCAGCGTTGTCGCAATCTTCTCCGACGCCTCCGTCTCCACGAAGTTCGTCCCCAGCCACGTCTCGTACCCCCCCAGTTCGTGCTGTTTCGGCGTCGGCAGATATCCATACGAGCCGTTCGCCAGCTCGATATTGAACGTCGGCTGGAGCGGGCTGCGCTCCTTGATGGACAGGCCGGTCTCCGCAAAGGTTTCAAACGGGATCGCAGTGATCCCCACGTCGCCGATGCGGAATGCCTGCAGCAGGATCGTGACTTCGGCCGGGGCGCTCTCCAGATTCAGGATGCGGTCGGCGTAGTGCCGTTCCTGCGCATGGTATTTGGGACCGTCCGCCGGCTTGTCAAGCGTGGCGCGGGCCCAGGCGAGCAGTTCGTCCGACGGCTTGCGGACGGCCAGCGTCAGCTCGCGCTGGGTGGCGGCGAGCGAGACCTGGTCGTGGAATTCGGCCTGCTGATGCGCCTCGTACACCCGCTGGGCGACGAGATCGGCCACCTGCTTCATTTTGGCGTACGGCGGCAGCCGCTCCCCCGGCTCCTGGAAGTTGATGTTGTTCACGTCGCCGCTGGTGCCGTTCGTCAGGATGCCGACGAACGGCGGATCGAGCTTCTCGGCGTTCAGCAACTCGGCGATGCGACCGGCGAACATGCCGAAGTAGTCGGCTGAGAGGTGCCCGTTCCCCACGCCGCCGACGTAGTGCAGCGAGTAATTGGCCAGCAGCGCGATCGGCCGTCCGTCCGTGGACTGCACGGAGAGGAAGCTGATCTCGGGATCGGTCGGACCGGCAGGCCGGACGAGCGCGGCGCTCGCGCGCGGGGGGTTCATCCGCACCTGGTCGACGCCCCCGAAGGGGTTCTTGCGCAGCTCCGGGTCGGTGACGTGCCAGCGGCGGTTGAACACCTGCGACGGCTCGACGGCGCGGCCCCAGGCGATGCGGGCCGGCTGGAGATTGTTGAGCGCGCACTGCATCCCGTCGGCAATCCGGCGCACGATGAACTGCTGGTACTCGGTCAGCTCCGTCTCATAGATCATGCGGTTGGGACCGCGGGCCGAAACGGCCGAATGCGTGTGCGTCGCGCACATCAGCAGATGGTCCTCCAGCAGGCCCGTTTCGGCATGGACGGTTCCTCTGGCGGCGTCAAACACCTCACGGGGAATGCCGACGTTGTCGACGACGGCGAACCCGAGCTTCGTCCGGCCGTCGTCGAGGACGAGGCAGCGGACGTGTAATTCGTCGTGGACGTGGGTGGCGGGGAACGGGTTGAACCCGCCGACGATGGGCGAACCGAGCGGCGGGGTGATGTTGCTGGTGGCGGCGCCCGCTCGGAGGGCAAGGTCGGCGTTCGGGTCAGCGCTGCGTGCCGGGCTTGCGGCAACGATCAACAGCGTGGCAGCCAGCAGACGCCGAGCCAGAGCTCGAATTCGACGGGCCGGGCAAGCCGAACGATTGTGAGTGTACAACCCGCAGGTCAATGCGGCGTTCATTGTGGGCGTCCCTGATGACGTGCGGATTGTCGACCGGGTCGACTGCGGTTGCAAGCCCTTGGCTCACGCCCGTTCGCCCCCATCCGCCCAATCCGGCCCAAACCACCGCAGACCGGTCTGGTCGGGCGGGAGGCCTCGGCCTATAATTCCGCCCGCAACCTGCAAGACGAACTGGTCGTCCGTCCGTACTGCAGGTGGACGGCCTCACAAACCGCCCTGAGCACGTACTTGCGAAATCTTGCGACATGACCGACGAACTCCGCGAACAGTGTAAGGCCCTCCTGGAGCGTATTGTGCAGCTCAAGGACTCTCTTTGACTACGACGCCAAACGGAAGCGAGTCGCGGAGATCAATGCGCTGATGGAGGGGCCAACCTTCTGGAACAACCAGGAGAAGGCCCAGGAATTCGTCGCAGAGCTGCGGCGTCTCAAGGCCGCGCTCAAGCCGCTCGACGAACTCTCGTCCGGCGCCGACGATCTGCACGCACTGATCGAGCTGGCCGACGAAGACGGTTCGAATGAAATGGCGGCGGAAGTGCGCACGGCGGCCGAGTCGCTGCAGAAGCAGTTGGAGGCGGCCGAGCTGCAGACGAGCCTTGCCGCGCCGGAAGACGCATGCAGCGCGTACCTGACCATTCAGGCGGGTGAAGGAGGCACTGATGCCGCCGACTTCGCCGAGATGCTGATGCGGATGTACGTCCGCTGGTGCTCGACGCACAATTACGAGGCCGAGGAAATCGACCGCTCGGAGGGGGAAGAGGCGGGCATCCGCAACGCCACCCTGCACATTAAGGGGGACTATGCGTTCGGCTACCTCAAGAGCGAGACGGGCAATCATCGCCTCGTCCGGATGAGTCCCTTCGACGCCAACGGCCGGCGGCAGACATCTTTTGCCGCTGTCGACGTCACGCCGGACCTCGGAGACAGCATCGACATCGAAGTGGACTGGGACAAGGACGTTCGCATTGACAAGTTCTGTTCTGGCGGCGCCGGTGGTCAGCACGTCAACAAGACGGCCTCCGCGGTGCGACTCACTCACTATGCCACGGGGGTCGTCGTCCAGTGCCAGAACGAGCGCAGCCAGCATCAGAACATGGCGATGGCCCGAAAAATGCTGCTCGCCAAGCTGCACCAGAT
>CAZWGW010000941.1:0-3027 GCA_964633565.1 uncultured Planctomycetaceae bacterium | reverse complement strand
GTCTACTCGCGCGGCTCCAGCTCGACAGGATACAGGCGCGGATTCAACCGCATGAACTTCCGTACGCCGTCCGCGATGAACGAGTACCGGCCGCTGCGCACGGACGCCATCCCCATCAGCGCCACCACGACGGCCCCCAGCGTGTCCACGATCAGGTCCTTCATCGTGTCCACGACGCCCGTCTCCTGGCTCTGCATGTTGGCCGTTGTGAACCGGTCGACCGTGAACTCGAAGATCTCCCACAGCACACCCAGAAAGACGGCGAACGACACCGAGAAGAAGCAGATGAAGAAGGGCGTAATCCCCTGCGGAATCCGCCGCGTGTGGTTGAGCAGAAACAGCGTGAGCAACCCCACGATCCCCAGCAGGAATCCCGAACTGGTGTGGAGCACCAGGTCCCACCACCGCAGCTTGTAATAGAAGTCCTTCGCCGAGCCGAGGTACAGCGACAGGTACACGAACACCGCCGCGACAAACTGAAACTCCGGCGGCACGATGATTCGATACCGACCCAGGAACGCCGGGAAGAGCGTCAGCACAATAACCGTGGCGGTCAGGAAGACGTTCTCCCAGTCGCGGCGGATGAAGAACAGCACCGCGCCGATGACCAGCAGCCCCTGCACGATCAACGTCAGGGTGACGTAGATACTGCGGTCCCGAGACGCAGATGTCGGAGTGTCGTCTGCCATCAGAGCAGTAGCCGAAGTCGCCAAGACTTCGGGCGTCGATATGCGAGTGACCCGAAGTCCTGGCGACTTCGGCTACGAGCAAACTTGAGTTCCGATCGCCCGTCAGCGTTTCAGGATCCCCTCCCCATATTTCCCCACCATTTCGCGTTCGACCGTCGCCCGTTCGTCGTTGATCATATTCCAGATCTGTTCGCGCTGCGGCGCGCTGGCGTTGACGACCTCCGCCTGTTTCGCACGCACCTCTCCGAGGTTGCTGGTCACGTTCACATTCTGCGGCTGCCCGTAGGTCCACGGTCCCCACGCCGTCCGCGCTCCGCCCCACCACCAGTCGAAGCCCGACTGATACGCTGGCGTCACATCCACGTTGTAGACCACGCTCCGGTCGAGGGCGTTGACCTGCACCGCCGTGCCGCGGAGCGACGCCCCCAGCGCCCGCAGCCGCGAGGCGACCGACCGCCCGTATTGCACCAGTTGCGGGTCGACGCCGCCCGTGGGGAGGTGCTCGATCCGCTGCGCAAAGTTTTCGTGCCACTGTGCCGTGCGGGCGTACGACTGCGCCCGGCCGTAGGCTTTCTGGAGATCATCGACATTCCGATTGACCGCCTGCAGATACCGTCGCGACGCGTTGACATCGGCGGTCCCGGGTTCCTTCCCCGGCTCGGGAGGAGCGACTTCCGGCGCGGCCCGGCCGGGGCTGGTCGGCGGCGGCGGCGCGGTCACGAGACTCAGGATCCGCCGCAGGCTCTCGTCCGACAGCGGCATCGTCATCGTCACGGTGCGGCCTCTGGTTTCCACCTGGGCGCTCTCCAGTTCATCCAGTGCCGCGCCGGCGTCGTTCAGAAACTCCACCAGCAGCGGCTTCACGAATTGCCCTTCGCTGCCGATCTGGCGGCCGAAATCCATCCGCACCTCGGCGGTCGACGTCTCTCCGACGCGCACCGACAGCCGCATCCCGCGGATTGTCTGGAATGCGATCGTCAGCGCCGCCTTCGCTGCCGATTCCTTCTTGAGCGCTTCGGCCGCGTTCAGCCGGTTCCGCACGTGCACCGGGTCGAGCATCTCCTGCATGTCGACGGCGAGCACGATCTGCGCCGTCTCATCCGCGGCAGCCTCGGTCAGATACGGGCTGAGTCCGGTCGTCCCTGTGGTCTGGTGCGACTCGGTCAGCCAGCGCGACACGTCCTGCCGCGTGGCCGGCGACATCCCTCCCAGCACCCGCGCGCCCCCCTCGCCGGCCCCTTTCAGTTCCACGAAGTATCCGCTGTACCGCTGCGACAGCACCGCCGCATGGCTGCTGATCTCCTGCACCTCGGTCCCTTCGCGCTGCGCCAGCATCGACATCTCGTATTGCGCCGGCAGCGGCAAGAGCACGACAGTCCAGTCGCCGCCGCGCGTCCCCGGCCGCACATAGCTGGCGCGGACCATTACGTCGACCCAGGGGGGAATGGTCACCGCGCCGTCGAGGTACTGGCTCTCGTGCCGGGCCGCCCAGCCTTCCTTGACGCCGCGCGGGCTTCCTGTGAGGGCGTGGACGCGAAAGACCGAGATGGCGTTGGAATCGCGCGGGACGAAGGGGAGTAAATCGGCGACTGACTGACCCCAGGCGGCGCTTCCCGCCATCAGGACAACGACCACAGTAGCCCAAGACCGACTGATGCGCCGGAACATTTCAAGTCTCCAGTTGTATGAATCGAGGCGACATGGTCCGTCATCATAACGAACCGTCGTGGCGAATTCCGCCATCCGCGCGCCCGCTTACCGTGTGGCCGCGCGCCGCAACCGGTCGTTCACCGCCCGCCCCAGCCCCACCTCCGGCAGCAGTTCGGCCACAATCCGGCTGACCCCCGCGGTGTCCAGCCGGCGCAGGGCCGCAAAGATGTTGGCCGCCGCCTCGCGCAGGTCGCCGCGCGGAGACAGACATTCCACGGCCGCGTAGATCCCAGCGTTCGGCACCGAGCAGAACGCCAGCGCCGCCACGTCCGGTCCGCGCGGCCCGGTGCGCAGGTCAGCCACCAGTTCCACGCGCGTGCGGGGAGCATAGTGCTGCGCCAGCCGGCCGGGAGCGAGCTGCGGCACTGAGTCATCGGCGTCCGCCGACGCCACGACGACGTTCCCCAATTGTGACTCCAGTTCCTCAACGGTCACTCCCCCCAGCCGCAACACGGTCGGCGGCGCCGGTTCGACCTGCAACACCGTCGACTCCACGCCGACGCGGCACCGACCGCCGTCCAAGATCAGGTCGATCCGGTCTCCCAGTTGCTCCGCGACGTGTTCCGCCGTCGTCGGACTGACGCAGCCGAACAGATTGGCGCTCGGCGCCGCGATCGGCACGCCGGCC
>CAZWGW010000940.1:0-3029 GCA_964633565.1 uncultured Planctomycetaceae bacterium | reverse complement strand
GTATCAACTCGACTCACAGCCGACCGAACAGACCGCGGCCGACGAAAAATTCTACAGCCACTACAAGGTGAAGCGCATCGCGGCCGCGCCGCTGCTCGACGCGATCGACAACGTCACGGGCGTGCAGACAAAGTTCAAGGGTCTGCCGCTCGGTACCCGGGCAATCGAACTGCCCGACGCCGAATACCCGGACTACTTCCTGAACACGTTCGGCAAGCCGCGACGGGCCAGCGTCTGCGAGTGTGAGCGGATGCCCGACGAAAACCTGGGCCAGGCGCTGCACACGCTCAACGGCGACATCCTCGCGGGAAAGATCGCCGACAAAAACGGACGCGTGACGCAGCTTGTCGCGTCCGGCAAGCCCGACGCGGAGATCATCACGGAACTTTACGTCCGGACATTGTCCCGCGCGCCGACGCAGTCGGAACTGGCGACCGCCGAACAGTTCCTGGCGGAGAGTCCGAGCAAGCAGGAGTTCGTCGAGGACCTGCTGTGGGCGCTGATGAACTCAAAGCAGTTCTTGTTTGTGCGGTGAGGGACATTAGAATGGCGAACAGTGGACGCCGTTCGAAGGGTTTTGACGATGTCCGGGACAAAGACACTGAAAAGGCCCATACCTGCCCCAGCCGAATATGCTGGCAAATGGGTGGCATGGGATCAATTCAGGACCCGCATCCTGGCTAGTGGGTCTGACGTCGCCGCCGTGCGCGCCGCAGCCATCGCCGCCGGCGAGTCTGATCCCCTCTTGCAAAAGGTGGCGCCTCTGACGCACCGGATTTGTGCCCAATGAGGTTCGCCTTTCTGGCATCAATCTCGCGTTCGCCCCTGGACGGCGAACCTGACCTGGTACATCGCCCGGAGGTGCCGATTCGCATTGTTGGCCCGGGTTCGTCTTCGATGCAATACGCGCTCGTCGACACGGGCGCGGACAACACGATCCTCCCCGCGCGGGTCGTCGCGGACCTGGGTGTCACCACCGTGCCAACGACAGGACCAGGCGTCGACGCTTTCGCCGGCGGCAGAGTGCCGGTTTCCGCCGCTGAAGTAACGTTTCAACTCTCGGACGGTGACGATCAAGTCAGTTGGACGACTGACGTCCTCTGTTGCCACCTCGCACGGCCTGAGGACGAGATGGTGATTCTGGGCTACCAGGGATTCCTCGAGTATTTCACGGCAACCTTTGACGGAGAAAACTGTGAACTCGAACTCGTTCCCAATGCGCGTCTACCGATGTAGGACGATGTCTGCAATTCCACGGATCATCCTGCTCGGCGCTGCGCTGTTGTGCACATTCGCCGCGCGCGCCTCCGCCCAGACCTCCTACCCCATGCTCATGTCCCTGAAGCCCCCCGCGGCGCAGGCGGGGCAGACCTCCGAGTTGGAGTTGGAGTCGCGCTACAGCATGTTCGGCGCGTACCAGGTCATCGTGACCGGCGACGGCGTCACCGGCGAAATTGCCACGCCGATGGAACTCGACAAGGACGGCAAGGAGCCGAACCTGCAGAAGATCAAGGTCCGTTTCACGGTCGCGCCGGACGCACTACCGGGCGTGCGGGACTTCCGCATCGTCGGCCCAACCGGGCCGAGCACGCTGGGCCAGCTTGTGATCGTCCGCGACCCGGTCGTCGCCGAGCAGGACAATAACGACACTCCCGACGCCGCCCAGCCCGTCACACTCCCCGCCACGCTCTGCGGCACGCTCGAAAAGGCCGAAGACCTCGACTTCTTCAAGTTCACGCTCGCCGAGCCATCGACGCTCACATTCAACTGCCGCGCCATGCGCCTGCAGGACAAGATCCACGACCTGCAGCAGCACGTCGACCCGATTATTACGGTCAAGAATGCAGCGACGGGCAGCACCGTCGCCGAGGCCAACAACGCCTACGCGGCCGACCCGTTCCTGAGCCAGGAGTTCCCCGCCGGCGAATACCTCGTGCAGGTCCGCGACGTGCGCAACCAAGGGAACCAGTACTGGACGTATGCCATTGAAATCAACGACCGGCCGTTCGTGTCGCACGTGTTCCCCTTCGGTGTCGCGCCCGGACAGGCGGCCGAATTGCACCCGGTCGGATTCCACCTCCCGCCCGAGTCGCTCGTCAGCTTCACCGCCCCAATGGAACCGATGGGGCCGCGCGACGTGCAGTTCCCGATGGGGGACGGCCTCACCAACCCCGTCCCGGTCGTCGTCAGCGAACTGCCCGTCGTTGTTGAGGCGGAAGGGGACAACACCACCCCGCAGACGGCGCAGCCCATCACGCTCCCGGCCGGCGTCAGCGGCCGGGTCGAGACCGACAGCGACATCGACTGCTACTGCTTCGAGGCGAAGAAGGGGGACCGCATTTCCGTCGAAGTCGTCGCCCGCCGCTACTGGTCCGGGCTGGACTCCAATGTGCGCATCCTCAATGCGGACGGCGCCCAGCAGGTCGAGAACGACGACATGCGGCTGTGGGGCAAGAAGAACTACCAGGACTCGCAGATCGAATACTGGGCCGTCCCAGCCGACGGCAAGTACGTGGTCGAAGTGCGCGACGTGAATTACCGCGGCGGCGACGACTTCGTCTACTTCCTCAAAGTCGAATCGTCGAAACCGTATTTCGAACTGCTGGTCGACAGTGACAAGACGTGGCTGACCCCCGGCACCTGCGGGGCAATTTTCGCCCGGGCCGTCCGCAAGAACGGCTTCGACGGCGAAATCACCCTGCAGGTTGAAGGGCTCCCCCCGGGCGTGACGGCCCACTGCGGGCGGATCCTCGCCGGCAAAGGGCAGGACGGCTGCATCATCCTCGAAGCCGCCCCGGACGCCGCGATGGCCGCCTCGAACATTGCGATCTACGGCATCGCCAGCCAGAAGATCGACGACCAGACGACGCTGGAATTCAAGACCCCCGCCAAGGACTTCCAGGAGATCTACATGCCCGGCGGCGGACGGAGCCACTACCCGGTGGAGATCCACACCGTCGGCATCGGCAAACCGTCCGACATCCGCAGCCTGACGTTGAGCACCAATGATGTGACGCTCAAGCCCGGCG
>CAZWGW010000939.1:0-3039 GCA_964633565.1 uncultured Planctomycetaceae bacterium | reverse complement strand
AGATACTCCTTCTCCGGTGCGTCAGTCAGCGATGTGTCGGCGACGGTGAGCGGCATTGGTGTCCGGCAGTCAGCTTTCAGCAATCAGCCTTCAGCGGATTCCTCGTCTGGCGGTCTGGGTCAGCGCGTTGCGAAAGCTGATGGCTGATCGCTGACGGCTGACGGCTCCGTTCAACTCTCCGCCCTCGTAATCACCGGGAAGTTATGCCGCTCCCCGCGCCCTTGCCGCGGGTAGTCCTTACGCAGCGGAAACGCCGTGAACTCGTCCGGCATCAGGATCCGGCGGAGGTCCGGGTGGCCTGTAAACGTGATGCCGAACATGTCGAATACTTCCCGTTCCATCCAGTCCGCGCCGCGCCACAAGGAGTACACGGACCGTAGTTCCGGATCGGGCGGATTGACGAACGTCTTGACGATCAGCCGCTCGCCGCTGGCGGTGTTGAGCAGGCAGTACACGACGCCGAACCGGTCGGTCGCGTCCGGGTACTCCAGGTAGTCGATCGCCGTGATGTCCACCAGCATGTCGAACCCCTGCTCGACCTTGAGGTATTCGAGCAGGGCGTACACCTTTTCTGCGGGGACGACGAGACGGCGATTGTCGCGGAACGTGCTTTCCGCGACCTCAACTCCCAATCGCTCTTTGATCGCAGCGCTCTCTACCATCGATTGCGTCCCCGCCCCAAAGCCCGCCGATCGCATCGGCGGGTCATCTCACCTTGGCGCCTTGCCGTAAATCTCCACTCCCTCCACCGGCGCCGCCTCCCTCACGCGCCGCACTTCGTCGAGGTCCAGCGGCGCAGGCCCCGTCGCCCCGGTCCGCTGTAAGAACTCCTTCCCCGTGATCGTTCCGGTCCGTTTGATCTTCGCCTGCATCTCCATCAGCGCCGCCAGGAGTTGTTCCGGGCGCGGCGGACATCCGGGCACGTACATGTCGACCGGGATAAACCGGTCCACTCCCTGCACCACCGCGTAGGTATCGAACACGCCGCCCGTGCAGGCACAGGCCCCCATCGAGATGCACCATTTCGGCTCTGGCATCTGCAACCAGATCCGCTGCAATACCGGCAGCATCTTCATCACGACCCGGCCGGCCACGATCAGCAGATCACATTGCCGCGGACTGAACCGCATCACTTCGGCCCCGAACCGCGCCATGTCGTGCCGCGAGGCGGCCGTCGCCATCAGCTCGATCCCGCAGCAGGCCGTCGCAAACGGCATCGGCCACAGACTGTTCGAGCGCGCCCAGTTGGCGGCGGCGTCCAGCTTCGTCAGAAAGATGTTTTCCGGCATGCCTACCGCCATCGAAACACCCCCTTCCGCCACGCGTACACAAACGCAATCACCAGCGTGGCCATGAACACCAGCATCACGCCGTACACCGTGTCCCTCAATTCAGCCGGCACTCCCGCGTCTTCATAGGCGCTCACAGACCACGGATACAGGAACAGCAGTTCCACGTCGAAGACCAGAAACAGGATCGCCACCAGGTAAAACTTCACGTCGAACGGCTGCCGCGCGTCGCCGATCGGGTCCATGCCGGACTCGTACGGCATCTGCTTGACCGGCGTCTTCTTCCGCGGGCCGATGACGTGCGTCAGAATCAGGTTCGTGGCGACGAACCCGACCAGGATCACGGCGTAGATCAATAGTGGTGGGAAATCGTCCATGCTCGATCGCCGCACCGCGATTGTTCACGGGCGGTCCAACAACCTTGATTGCGCGGCGTCATGCCGCTCAGGTCGCGGGGATGTGTCGCAGTGTCACCGCCAACATGCAAACCCCGAATCTGCTTCCTTTCTCACACGCCGGGTCGACCGAGCGGAACGCGAACCGGCTCTCTCCGTCACACTGCCGCCCGCGGCTTCAAATCGCCGCAAGTCGTGACGTCACAACGCAACTCCAGCGCTTGCCGCGCGAATCATAGCGGTCCGGGAATTGACCAGCAAGATGCTCGACAGACAGGACTTCGAGAGTTGGACTGACGGTCTCCTGCAACGCAATCGTGTCGTCCGTCCGTGCCGAACGGTAGTTTTTCAACGACTGCCGTTGCAATGCGTTGCGCCAAGAGTCGCGTTGCTGAGGGTAATTGTTCAACGATTCCCGGAATTGAGACGCGTCTTTTCCAGGACCTTGGACGTCGACCACATTCCCGCCATTGGCCGCTGCCGCAGAACGACTCCGTTCCGCGTTCCGACCAGCTGCGACGAATTGGCAAGCAATCGCCTCGCAAGAATCTCACAAGGATCGCTTTTCACCGCACTTGCGCTGCTGTAATGTCCGCCAAACTCGTCGGATCGGCCACGAGGCCGCTGTTCCGGAACGGAGTCGACCCCACAGGCGCGCCACCCCACCCATGTACCTCGCCAAACGCTCAGCGATCGTCCTCGCCCTCCTGCTGATCTCTGCTTCCTCTGTTCTGGCCGGTGAGGCCGACCTGGCAATCCCCGACCTGCACGCGGGGACCTTTGAGATCGCGGGCACGACCATCACCGCCTGGAACCTCCTGTTCTACGGTGCCATGGTGATTGCCGGCACGCTCGGCATCAGCCTCTATCTCCGCGCTCAGATTCACAAGCTCCCGGCGCACAAATCGATGCTCGACGTCGCGGAGGTCATCTTCCAGACGTGCAAGACGTACCTCATCCAGCAGGGCAAATTCCTGCTGATGCTGTTCGCCCTGATTGCCGTCGCTATTTCGTACTACCTCCTCAGCTCCGATCACGCGCCGGAGTCGGCGGAGGCCGCCGCCAATGCCATCAATCCCTACATCACAGTCATTCTGGTGCTGCTGTTCTCGGTCGTCGGTATGGGCGGCTCGTACTGGGTTGCCTACTACGGCATCCGCGTCAACACCTACGCCAATTGCCGCACGGCGTTTGCCGCGCTTCGCGGCCGGCCGTGGGACGTCGTCAACATTCCGCTCCGCGCCGGCATGTCCATCGGCCTGTTCCTGATCTCCCTCGAACTGATCATGATGGTCGTGATCCTGCTGTTCGTCCCCCGGCAGATCGTCGGCTTCTGCTTCCTCGGCTTCGCCATC
>CAZWGW010000938.1:0-3041 GCA_964633565.1 uncultured Planctomycetaceae bacterium | reverse complement strand
CGACGGAACGGCAGGTTTGTGAAACCCGCGAGCGGCGAGAGGAGGTACCGCGTGGCCAGCCGCAGGCTTCCGTAGCGCAGCGGCGGAAGCGTGGCCGGCCGCGCAGGCGCGCGACTCTCCAGAACAGCGGTTGACGAATGGGAGTGGGCGGCGGCGATGTTCACAGGCTGCAATGCAATCGGTCAAACGCAGGGTGTGCTGCGACTAACAGCATCGGAAAACGACACAGTGGATGCAAGATGGTTCGTTCACCCAACGCCGCCGAGTTGGGCACGCCCGCTCGGCGATTCATCCCCTCAGCGAACTGCCGACCGCCGGAGCAGGTCGAGCGGATAGAACGTCTCGCGCCAGCGGACGCCCCCCTGGCGGACGGTGACCCACGCCGACCTCAGCATCGCATAGAACAGAGCCGGATAGATGAACGGCGTAAAGAACGCGGCCGACGCCGGCCAGCCAAGCCGCTGCGTCAGGATTCGTGCCGGCACAATCAGCGTGAGCAGAGCGCCGCCGGCCGCGAATCCCGCAGCGTTGCCAAACATGGGGCCGGCGAAGGCGGCGGCCCAGGTGAGCAGCGCACCCAGCCCCGCGATGAGCGCGGCCGCGAGCCGGTAATCGAGGATCGTGAAGTAGTTCTTTTCCATGATGCGGAGCATCTGACCCACGGACGTGCCCCAGTCGCATTCCGTATCGTCGCCGCCGATGAAGCCGCGGGTGCGAAAGCCGGCACGGTGAATCAGCAGTCCGAGGCGGATGTCGTCGACGACGGTCAGCCGCAGCGCTTCGTAACCGCCGCACCGTCGATACGCCTCCGTGCGGACCAGGTTGAACGCCTCCATCCCGAGGTAGGCCCGCGGCCGGTCGCGATTCACCCCGGAGAACCAGTTGGCCAGGCTGATCAGAAACGCGATGTGCCACGCGCGGGCGGCGGCCGTGCGTGCGGCGACTCCCGGCGTGAGCGCAATGTGATCGGCCCGCTCCCGCGCGGCGATGCGCAACGCGCGGGTCAGGACATCCGGTTTGAGCCAGCAATCGGCATCGGTGAACAGGAGCCATTCGCCGCAAGCCGCCTCGGCCCCGAGGTGGCAGGCGTGGCATTTTCCGAGCCAGTCGGCGGGGAGCGCGTCGACGCGGAGCAGTTTCACCCGTGCGTCCCCGGACGCGAGCCGGCGGAAAATGTCGCCGGTGCCGTCGGACGAGCGGTCGTCGACGACGATCACTTCGATCGGCACCTCGCGCTGGACGAGCAGCCGGCGGACAGTCCCCTCGATCCGCTCCGCCTCGTCGCGCGCGGCGATGACGACGGAACAGACGGCCGGCTCGATTGGAATAGCCGCGAGGTCCTCAATGGACGGCAGCCGCCGCGCCCAGCGGAGGTGAAACACTGCGGACGCGCTCATCCCCAGGAAGAGGAGTGCGACTCCGGCCCAGATCAGCGTCAGCCACATGTCGGCCTCGGACGTCGCGGGGACAATGTCACGCCGGGTGCGGTTCGCGCGGACGGGCAGCGGCGACTCGTGTGGGAGGATTCTCGGGGGCGGAAGGTGGAGCGTCGACAGGGGGGGGGCTGCTGGAAATTGACTTGAAATCGCGCGCCACACAGGACTTGAAATAACGCCGGCGGGCGTCGTGATGTCGCATGGATGCCGCACGTTGAACGGCTGATCTGGCATGGCCGTTGACTTTCTGGGCAAAATGTAGGATCATCGCGACCAGTGGACCCGTGGGACAACGGCATGGCCAAATCCAGAATCACGCGACTGTTTGCCGCGACCAAGTCGGAATCAACCCTTCTCGTGCTGTTCATTCCGAGTGTGGACCGCCGAGAGCGCGAAATCGAGCAGCAAGTCTGGGTGGACCGGGGATTGGAAGTACTTGGGCAATTGTTCGGGGGCGCTACCGCGTTCCCGAAAGCCAGGGGTGTGTGGCGTGATGATGCGCAAGAGGGCCGGCTGGTGTTCGACGAGCCGGTGGTCATTCAGTGCTACACGCACGAAGCGGCGCTTGAGGAACACGCCGGCGCACTGCAAGCCTTTCTTATTCAGATGGGCGAGGAAACGAACCAGGGGGCCGTGGGACTCGTGATCGATCGCGACTACCTCGAAATCCGGTTCCCGCTTAAGGAGCGGCGTCGTGGCAAGAAACATCCGTAAGATCGCCCGTGGTCTGGGAGCGCGTGTTGTCGGCCGTGTCCCGGAAACCGGCGGCGGCGCGTTTGGAGCGGCCCGCCTTGCGGCCCTTTTGCGCGAGCGGTTGACTCCCAGCGCCGGACTGCGTCCAGGTCGTCCGACGGATCCCAACTGGGTCAAACATCCCAAAGTGCCGATGAGCGAGGCCACCTTTCAGCGTCTGGAGCGGCTGGCCGGCCAGTTGAGTACTCCCGGTCGGCGCGTCAGCCCGATGCAAGTGGCGGCGCAGTTGCTGGAGACGTCGGTGGAACGACTGGTCGAAGCCCACAACGGTGAGACGTAGCGTGGCACATGCGCATTACTGACGGAGCCAACTCCCGAGAACTGCGATCAGAACCCCCCTGTACAAAACACACGCACCCACACTCACCAAGGTGATCGGGGACTCCAAAGGGATCGCCCGACGAATTCGATGCAGGGCCATCGCCAACGCTCCCACGATCTCGCACAAAAGTCCGACGACGGCCAGAGCGGTTCCGCAACCACACAGAACTGACGCCCCGTCCACGTTCGACCCCGACGAGAGTGCGACGTAGCCCCCCTACCCCAGCACATCCTCCAGCACGCGGCACGGCTCCACTCCCGACAACCGCGCATCCAGTCCCTGGAACTTGTACGTGAACTTCGCGTGGTCGATCCCCAGCAGGTGCAGCATCGTGGCGTGCAGGTCGTGCACGGTGACTACGTTTTCGACCGCCGCGTAGCCGAACTCGTCGGTTGATCCGTACGTCAGACCCCATTTCACGCCGCCGCCGGCCAACCAGATCGAAAATCCCTTGTTGTGGTGGTCGCGGCCGTTCCCCCCCTGCGACATCGGCGTGCGTCCGAATTCGCCGCCCCAGACGACGAGCGTGT
>CAZWGW010000937.1:0-3044 GCA_964633565.1 uncultured Planctomycetaceae bacterium | reverse complement strand
TCCCAGACTTTGTAGTCAGGCGTCGCCGCGGCGGTGAGTGCGAAATCCGTCGGCGGCTGGCTGTGGGCGTGGCAGCCGCCGCAGTTGTTCCGGATCTCCCCCGGCCGCAGTTGATGCCAGGTCTGCGACATGTTCAGCACGAGCCCGTTGCGGTCCATCGTCTGGAACGTGAAGGGCGTGTCGGCGGGGACGATCGCGAGGAAACTGGTGTCCGGGTTGCCGTCCGGGTCGAGCGGCTGCCCGGCCGGTCCGAACTTGCGGACCGGGATTTCACCCAGAATGCGCAGACGCTCCTGCGCGTGGCTGTAGAAGAGCCGTCCGCTGTCCGGTCCGCGGCGGCGGTCGGTCGTCGGCAGCATGGAGAGCAGACGGATCGCATGGATCTCGTCGTTCGAATACAGGCCCACGTCGGCCCCCTGGTTGTGCCAGTTGAGCGGCATGCCGTTGCCGTGGCTGGTGAAGGCGTCGAGGCTTTTCCACGGGTCGTTCCCCCCGGCATACCCGGCGGTCACTTTGCCTTCCGGCACGACGCCGTCAGGGTAGCTCTCGCGCTTGTAGAGGCTCGATGTGCCGACGAGGCCGAACGGCGTTCCGGCCGGCAGGTGGGGCGAGAGAGTACCGTCATTCGCCAGTTCCGGCAGCCGCTCCGGCTCGGAGACACCGCAGATCCGCTCATACGGTGCGACTGCGCGCGGCCACGACTCGTTGTACTCCGGGTCGTTCCTGATCAGCCGCAATTGCGCCGGCTCGGTAACGACCTCGCCGCCGGGAATCACGTAGATGCCGCCGTCGTACTGCGGCAGAAACTTGTTCTGGTGATTGACGGGTCCGGGCGAATAGACGGTCAGCAGGTGGCCATCGGGTGCGGCGGAGGGGTGCGTGAACTTGCCGACGCGGGGGGACTGTTCGTCATCGATGATCGACGGATCGGCGGGACCTTCGCCGTTGAGGGCGAAGGGAGTGAGCGAGACCGACCCGGTCGGCATGAAGGGCTTGCGGTAGAACTTCCCCTTGCCGTTGTAGAACCGGCCGAATCGCCACGGGGCGTTCCGTTCGCTGTGCATCCATGCAGGACCGAAGGGGGCGTATCCCTCCGGCGGGCTCGCAGGGAGCCTGACATAGGCCCCGAAGCCCGAATTGTTCTGGTTGTAGTACTCCTCGACGACGATTGAGCCGTCGGCGAGCTGCGTCTGGAAGTGGAACCCGTTCGACGCACCCCCCGGATCGAACGCGCTGACGACTGGCGCCCAGTTCGTGCCGTCCGGGTGGATCGACCAGATCCCCCATGAGATTTCGCTGCGGATCCCCTGCGACTCCAGCGTGCTGAAGATGATCCGCCCGTCGCGGAGGACGACCGGGTGCAGCGCGCCGGCGACGTTGAGGTGGCCGATCTTCTCGATATTGTTCGGGTATGGATCGGCCGGGTCGACGCTGGTGTCCGCGTCGTCCATCACGAACAACTGCAGGGCGATGGCGGGGTAGCCGCGCGGCGGCCGGAAACCGTCGCGGTTGCTGGTGAAGACGATCCGCCCGCCGGGGAGCGGGTACGGCCCCATGTTGAATACGCCGTACGAGTAGCCGTTGTGCTGGTCGTCGTGCGAACGGAAGTCAGGCGACCAGTTGCCCGCGCCGGTGTTGGGGGTGAAGACCTGATTGGTGAGCCGGACAATCCGCCGCGTGGCAAGGTGCAGCTTGAAAATGTCGGCGCCGGCTGCGGGCGGGTCCCACTGGTTGGCGTGACGCAGGTCGTAGAGCAGGGTGTAATACACCCACTCACCGTCGTATGAGATGACCGGGTCGGTGACGGAACCATCGCCCCCGACAACGAGCAGTTCCTCGCTCCCGTCGGGATGCAGGAGCATCAGGTCGGCCCCCGGTTCCATCGTGACGGGCTGCGAGAAGTCGGTGTAGTATCGCTTGTGGACCTCATTGCCTGCACGGCGGGCACGGACGTACACAATGTCGTAGTCGACGCGGACCTCCGGGTCGCTCGAGACGTGCGGCACGACGACATTCAACGGCCCGGAAAAAAGCGGCTGGTCTTCGATGCCGGGCGAGTACACCGGTTCCGCCGCCGGTGTGAGGCGGAGCGCGGCCAGCAGGAGGGGACAGAACCACGGGAGCGGGCGGCGGAGCATGGGAGACTCCTGCGAGGTTGCGCGTCAGCCGACCTGGCCCGGAATTCGGGAGTCGTCGGCACATTCGACGCCCGGATTCTGCGAGAATTCGGCTACGTCTGCGCACTGTACCCCGCGGGACAGGCGTTCGGAAGGAAAAGGGCCGCGGCGCTACGTCCGCAGTACGTATCCGCGCCCGCGAACAGTGTGGATCAGTGGCTCGTCGTGGCCGCGATCGATCTTGCGCCGCAGGTGATTGATGTGCACGTCGATCACATTCGTCATGCCGCCCCAGTCCTCGCCCCACAAATGCTCGCTGAGCATCTTGCGGGTGACGACCTGACCGGCGTAGCGCATCAGGAACTCCAGCATGCTGAACTCGGTGGGGGAGAGGTCGATCTCCTGCCCGGCGCGCGAGACCTTGCGCGTGCTGAGGTCCAGATGGAGTGGGCCGACGACGGTCGTCGGAGCGGGACGCGTTGAGGAGCGGCGATTCAGCGCGTGCAGCCGCGCAAGAAGTTCGGGAAATGCGAACGGCTTGACCAGGTAGTCGTCGGCGCCGAGGTGCAGCCCCTTCACGCGGTCGTCGACCGATCCCAGGGCCGTGAGGATCAACACCGGGGTCTGAATGCCCGCCTTGCGCAACGAGTTCAGGATCGTCATGCCGTCAACGTCCGGCAGCATCAGGTCGAGGACGATGGCGTCGAACTTCTGGGAGCGGGCCAGTTCGAGCCCTTTGGAGCCGCTGCGTGCGAGCACGCAGGAATGACCGGCCTCACGCAGGCCGCGGTCGAGTGCGGCGCCAAGGATCTTCTCGTCTTCTACGACCAGCAGGTCCATGTATTGCTTCACATTCCTGTCGATCAGTTTCGAATTCGAGCCTGCGCGCGTGTTGCCCGCGCCCTGCGCAGGAATGCCCACAGGATA
>CAZWGW010000936.1:0-3046 GCA_964633565.1 uncultured Planctomycetaceae bacterium | reverse complement strand
CGGCGGCGGCTTCGGCGGCGGCGGCTTCGGCGGCGGCGGCGGCTTCGGCGGCGGCGGCGGCGGCTTCTTCAGCGTCCAGGACCCGCAGCCCGCGCCACAGGCGCAGTCGCAACGCTCCACCAATGGCCCCGTCTTTGATGCCGCTGCGGTTGAACGCCTCAAAAAAAAACCGCTGGCCAACCGCTGACCGCGCAGCCTGGTGAAACTGGGGACTCGACCGGTCCAACGGATTCTCATCCGCGGAGCCGCGCCGACGGGCGCGGCTCCGCGTCTTCGCTTCGAGCCCGGGCTGCTGTCCGCAGTTCCACGTCGCCATCTCCGTCCGCCCCCCTGCCGGACTGGAAGACGGGAAAACCACAGGAGATCTGGCCTGCCTATTTTCGCGCCAACCGGCCCGACGTACGCACCGTGCAGGCGTCGATCCTGGAACTGAGCAAAGCCGAACAGCACGAGCACGTGATTGCCGCGATCCAGGCGGCGCTGATCAACGGCCAGGCACAGCCCTGGATGTACGAGGTCCTGGCGCTGTCCATGGAAATCGTGGGACGGCCGAAGGACGAGATCGAACGCGTTGTCCTGTCGCTGAGCGACTTCGGGACCGCGGATTTCCCGAGCATGATGTACTCGGCGGCCTACCTGATGCGGTTCAATCGCCGCGAAGCCGCACTGCGTCTGTATCGGCAGGCATCGCGTCTCGCCCCGGAACGGCCGGAGCCGTATCTGCTGGGTCTCAAGCATGCCACGCAATTGCAGTCGGCCGATGCCGTGGAATGGGCGGCGTGCGGGATCCTGCAGTATGCGTGGACCCGCGACTTCGCCACGGTCCAGCGCGATGCGGAGAATGCCGCGCTGGAGGCGGAACGCCGGTTGCGTGCCGCAGGCGACGCGGCGGGTGCTGACCGCCTGCGAACCGCGGTCGGCGAGGCGCGACGCCGGGACCTGATTGCCCGACTCCAGTGGAGCGGAGGGGGAGACCTGGACCTGTTCGTCGAGGAGCCGGCGGGAGTTGTCTGCTCATTTCAGAACCGCGATTCGCCCGGGGAGGCGTACTGACGCACGACGGCTATGGTCCGGACCCGCGGAACTGCTACGAGGAGTACATCTGCGCGCTCGGCGCGCGGGGCGACTATCGGCTGCGCATCCGGCACGCCTGGGGGACGATTGTGGGGCAGCGCGCGACACTCACCGTGATCCGCAACGCCGGCGGTCCCGACGAAGCGGTGGAGACGCACACGATCGTGTTGAAGGGGGAAGATGTCGTGGTTCCGGTCTCCCTTCCGAACGGCCGGCGGACCGAACTCAAGACCGCGGCGACGTTTGACCTGCGTGGAGAATTCCGGGAAGTGCCGCAGCGCGTGCGACCGGGAGTCGAGGACACTGAGGCACGGCGGGCGGCTCAACGGGACTTTGACGATTCACGCAGCCGCACGATTCGCCGGGCCGGCGCTGTGGGTTTCCAGCCAGTCATCCGGATCGTGCCGGACGGCTCGCAATTGACTGCCCTGGCTGTCGTTTCCGCCGACCGGCGCTATGTGCGGATCAGTTCACTCCCGCTGTTCACCAGCATCACGGACGTGTTCACGTTCAGCTTCATTAGCGGAGCCGGTGGCGCCGCGGGAGGCGGGACGGGCGGCGGCGGGACGGGCGGCGGAATCGGCGTCCCGTGAGTCAACCGCCGCGACTGCGAATCAACCCGGGCGCGGCGTCCGTGTCCAGCGGTGCGGTGAGTCCACGGTCCAGCGATTCCCACGCAATCGCGCCCATCGCGGCGTTGTCCGTACACAGCGCTCGCGGGGCGATTGCGAGTCGCACACCGAGTTCGCCGGCAGAGTCTGCCAGCCGCTCGCGGAGCCGGTTGTTGGCGGCCACGCCGCCTCCCACCAGCAACGTGGGATGCCGTAAGCGTTCCAGGGCCTGACGGCATTTCCCCACGAGGACGTCCACGACGGCCTCCTGAAAGCTGGCCGCCACGTCATTCCTTCGCGTGTCCGTCAATTCGGGGACGCGCGTGCTGGATCCGGGACGTCCCCGGACCTCGTACAGCACAGCCGTCTTCAGTCCGCTGAAGCTGAAATCGAGGCGCTGGTCGGACAGCAAGGGGCGCGGAAACGCGAACGCGTCGCGCCGACCCGCCTGCGCCGACCGTTCAATCGCGGGTCCGCCCGGGAATTCCAGTTTGAGGATCGCAGCAACTTTGTCGAACGCCTCGCCGGCCGCATCATCGATCGTCGCGCCAACCAGCTCATACTCCAGAATCGAACGGCAATCATACAGGTTCGTGTGGCCGCCACTGACCACGAGGCCCACGGCGGGAAAGACCTCCGCTCCCGCCGACAACCGGCAGGCGTAGAGGTGCGCCTGGACGTGGTTGACGGCAATCAGCGGCACATTGAGCGCGAGCGCCAGGGTTTTGGCAGCCGTCAGCCCGACCAGCAGTGAGCCGACCAGTCCCGGCCCGGTGGTCACCGCGACGGCTGTGATGTCCTGCAGCGTGATCCCCGCGCGCCGGACCGCTTCGTCGATGACCGGCAGGATCCGCTGCAGATGGGCGCGGGCCGCAACTTCCGGGACGACGCCCGCGAAGCGCTGGTGCAGGTGATCCTGGGAGGCGACCACGCTGGAGCGAACCGTACGACCGCGATCAACCACGGCAGCCGCCGTTTCGTCACACGAACTCTCAATCGCCAGCAGGAATTCCACAGGACCACCGCAAATCAGGTTGCCGGATCCTTCTTGTCAGATTCGGCGCCGGCCTGCGGGTCGTCTGGTTTCTTTTCTGCTCCGTTTCCGGCAAGACGCCGCTCGACCTCCTCGATCGCTTTCTGGAGTTGAGCATCGGTGAACTCCGGGGGCGTCGCTTCGCCGCTGGGCGGAAGGTCCCGGTCGCGCCGGTACTCCTGGTACTTCAAGGCCTGTTCCAGCGAGAATGTGACTTCAAATCCATCATCCGGCTTGACGCCCCAGATGTCGGCGTCGGTCGCTCCCGGGAATCGGTGGATGTTCTCTCCGCTCGGACGGTGGTAACTGGCGGTGGTCAGTTTGAGGG
>CAZWGW010000935.1:0-3069 GCA_964633565.1 uncultured Planctomycetaceae bacterium | reverse complement strand
CCGCGGTGCGCCCGTTTGAGGCGGGTGAAGTCCTGCTGCGGCAGGGGGAGGCTGCCGACGGACTGCTGATCATGCTCGACGGCGCTGCCGATGTCACCGTCGAGGAGCAGGGACGCGTGCACACGATTGCGCGCCTGGAGCGGCACACCGTCGTCGGGGAGATGGCATTCGTTACGCAGGAGGCCCGCACCGCGAGCGTCGTCGCCGCCAGCCGCGGGTCGGCGGCGACGATCGGCAGGGCGGACTTCGAACGCATCGCCGGCCGATATCCGCGACTCAGCGTCGCGCTCTCGGAACTCATGGCCGAACGGGTCGGCACGCTGTCGATCGACGCGCTCTGCGGCAAGACGATCGGCCGGTACGCAATCCGCCAGCGGCTGGGGCGCGGCGCGATGGGCATCGTGTACAGCGCGGCCGAGGAAGGATCGGGACGCCCGGTGGCGCTCAAGATGCTCCGCCACGACCTGACGCTCGACCGGCTGGCGACGCAGCGCTTCCACCAGGAGGCCGAGATCGTGCGGGAACTGCGGCACCCCAACATCGTGCAGGTGCTCGACGAGTTCTCCGCTTTCGGTACGTCGTTCATCGCGATGGAACTGTGCGACGGGCCGTCGCTGGGCGACCTGATCGCCCACGTCGGTCCGCTCCCGGAGCCGGTCGTGCGGGCGATGACCGGGCAGATTGCCGCCGGGCTGGCCAGGGCGCATCGCGCCGGCGTGGCGCATCGCGACCTCAAACCGTCCAACGTGCTGTTCACCCGGGCTGGCACGGCGAAACTGGCCGACTTCGGCCTGGCACGTTGCCTGTCCACGGACCTCGCAGCTCTCACGGCTTACGGCCAGATTGTCGGCACGCCGCGGTACATGGCGCCGGAGCAGTTGTCGGGCGAGCGCGGCGACGCCCGCTCGGACCTGTACGCGCTGGGGTGCATGGTCTACGAGGCGCTCACCGGGCGTCCGCTGTACCAGGCCGAACGGTTCAACAAACTGCTGAAGGAACGCGCGCTGTGGACGCTGCCGGAATCCGAAGCCATCCGTCCAGGTCTCGACCCGCAGTTGTACGAACTGCTGTGCGTCTCGCTTGAAGAAGACCCGGACGTGCGCGAAATCGACCTTGATGCCCTTGCGGTGTGGGCCGCCCCGATCGACCTCGCCGCGCTCGGCGTCATGTGCACGGCGCCGGAGTCGACGGAACCTGCGGCGGGCACGGCGACGGTGCGAGACGGCGGCGCCGCGAACTGAGTCAATCGCCCGCATCCATTGGACTGGGAGACCCGAAATGACGCAGCGCAGTCCCCCCGTGCGACCGACGACGCGGCGGATTCGCCCGCGGGTCAAGGTATGGCTGGAATGCGGCGACGACTACGTCTTCGGCCACGGCATCAGCGAGATCCTGCAGGCGGTCGACGCCGCCGGATCGATCAAAGGGGCGGCGGCGCGCGTCGGCAAGAGTTACCGGCACGTCTGGAGCCGGATCAAGGAGGCGGAAGCTGCTTTCGGCCGGCCGCTGATCGAAGCGCATGTCGGCGGCGCCGGCACGCGCCGCAGTTTCCTGACGGACGAAGCGCGGCGCCTGGTGGCGGATTTCAGCGCGCTGCGGGAGAGCGCGACGGAATACGTCGGCCGGGAATTCGAACGCAGGTTTCGGGCGAATTGAGAGTTCAGCTCGCGAATCGGGAAAGCACAAGACCCCGCGGCCGAATATTCGACCGCGGGGTCCGGGAACCGGGAAGGCCTGCCTTCAGGCGTCAATCCAGGACGATCTGCAGCAGACTGTCGATGGGACGCGTCCGCACGCGGGGCTGCGATCCGACGGTCGGTACGGCGGGCGTGGTCGGCAGGACTGGTCCCTCCAGGTATGGTCCGTGGCCGCCCGGGAGACCGGGAGTGCCATGGTTGCGGCCGCCGGCCATCACGTCGAGCCGGGCTTCCAGTTCGTGCACGGCGTCATCCACCAGGCCGATCTGCCGCAGCAGCGCCTGGACGTGGACATACCGCGCGTGCCGGGTCCTCGGTCGGTAACTGTACCCGCCGGTGCCGAACGAAATGGTTCCCGGCACGGTGCGTCCGTATTCTGATTGTGTGGCGTGGTCCTCCAGGTGCTCGAGGACGTCGTGTACGTTGACGACCAGCCGGCGGAGGATGCGCGGCTCACGCTCCAGGTCGATCGCGTCCTGCACTTCGCGCAAGGCGACCGTCAATGAACGGGCGTCCTCCAGCAGTTCCTCGTAGTCGCGGGAGTCGGCAAAGTGGTCGTGGATCTCCCAGCGGACGTCGCGCGCGGCGAGCAGCGCGTCCTGGGTTGCGTCATCGAGTCCCCGCCACAGGCGATGGTCGGCGCGAGCCGTGCTGTCGCCGGCGGACAGGGCGAGCAGCATCGCAGCAGTGCTCAACAGGGTGGTTTTCATGACCGGCTCCTCATCGTTCGTGTTCTTGGTGCGGGCGACTGGGTCTCGCCCGAATGACGAACCACAACGGGCACGACGCGTGCCAGATCCGGAAATGCCACTCCTTCGATGTCGCAAGTCAAATGATGCATTAGAGTTGTCGACGACCTGTCCTCTCTCAGGCGCGAGCGAAAAATGACGTCAATTTGATCTGTGCGCAATCCTGTTGATGTCACGCCGCGAAATCAGGGCGTCGTCGGCGATGACGCGGGGAATCGCGTCGCGTATTCTGCGGCGGCTCATCAATGGCCCTCAGCGAAGCACGTTTAATGAAGTTACAGGCGCGATCGGCGAAGATCGGCGAGTTGCACTGCCGTGTGGTTGAAGCCGCGGGCGAGCGGATGCCTCCTGAAGCCGTAGTCGTCATCTGCCACGGCTTCGGCGCGCCGGGCGACGACCTGGTGCCGGTGGGGGGCGAACTGGCGGAACTGCTCGAATCGGACGCGGCGCGAGTCCGCTTTGTGTTTCCGGCGGCCCCACTGGCGCTGGATCGCTATGGCATTCCGGGGGGCCGCGCCTGGTGGCCGATCGACATGCTGAAGCTGCAGGCCGCCATGGAGCACGGGGAGTTCCGCGACCTGCGGAGGGACTGTCCGGAAATGTTGCCGGAAGCCCGGCGCCTG
>CAZWGW010000934.1:0-3072 GCA_964633565.1 uncultured Planctomycetaceae bacterium | reverse complement strand
GAGACCACCGGGGCCATCGACCTCGGGATGCTCGCCGGTCTGGACACGTTCGCCACGGCCATCACCAATCGCAATGGCAGCGGGCACGTGCAGGTCTCCGGCTATGCCGGCACCAGTGGCGGCGACCGCGCGTGGCGCTACGACACAGCCACCGGCGTGATGCAGAACCTGGGGCTGATCAGCGGCAGCAGCGGGGCCAGCCGCGCGTGGGACATCAACGACGCCGGCACCGCGACCGGCCACGCCTCGGCCGGCACGAAGACGCACGCCTTCACCCGCACGCTCAGCGGCGGCATGGTCGACCTGGGGACGCTCGGCGGGAACAACAGTTACGCGGCCGGCATCAACGACCTGAACACCGTCGTCGGCATGTCGGACACGAGCACGAAGGCGGCGCAGAACAAGTTCCAGGCCTTCATGCGGACGACCGTCAACGGGATGTTCAAGCTGGAGCCGCAGATCACGAACCTGCCGGGATCGATGCAGCTCAAGATCCGGCCGACGCGGGTGAGCGACTCCGGGCAGGTGATCGGCCCGGGTGCGTTCGACCCATCGGGGACGGCGTTTGTGCTGACGCCGGAGTGATGAACAGCCGGGGTCGGGTCGGGAGACCCGACCCCAACGCGTCCCCCCCGCCCGGCTTGACCGGGTGGAGGGAGGGATTGTGCACCAGCAGCGAACGGCAATTCGCGCTTCCCGTCCCCGCCGGCCTTGTGCCGGGGGAGCGCAGGATTCTGCACTATCGAGGGGCGTTCGTAGTGCAGAATCCGCCTTCCACCCGGACAAGCCGGGTGGGGGGCAATCGTCAGGGCGCGCTGCGTTCGGTGCCAGGTCCCGTAGCGCCACCACCGTCCCTCAAAAACTCTCCGCCCCCGGCAGCTCCGCCGGCTGCCGGACCCAACTCGCCACGAGTTCCTCGTCGATCCGGTCGTCCTCGTGGATGTGCAGGTAGCGCGTCCCCTCGTTTTTCGACTCGACCGGGGGGAGCGGACGTACGGTTGCGGA
This sequence comes from uncultured Planctomycetaceae bacterium, assembly GCA_964633565.1. Classification (GTDB taxonomy): domain Bacteria; phylum Planctomycetota; class Planctomycetia; order Planctomycetales; family Planctomycetaceae; genus CAZWGW01. The sequence continues at coordinate 2,067 of CAZWGW010000934.1, read as the reverse complement.
ACGCCACCTTGACGTACTTCGTGATGCAGTGGACGGCGAGGAACCAGCCCCAGCCCTCGATGCCGTAGAACGGGGTGTTCCACCGACCGTGTCTGCGCACGGTTGACTCCACTCTGCCGGTCGATTACGAGTCGTTTACCCTCGGCACTCGTCTGCCGAACGTCCGAGAGTCGGCGTCAGTCGTGGCGTGGAACCTGGTTGTGGCGGAAGGCATTGGCCACCGCCCCAGACAATACCACGATTCCTGTCCGGCCTGCACCAGGGTTCACCGCATGCCTGCCGATCCGTTTGACACGCTGCGCGAAGCGGTCCGCCAGTCGCCGCAGAACATTCCCCTGCGGCAGCACCTGGCCGAATCGCTGCTGGAGCGCGGCCGCGCGGACGAAGCCGAGGTGGAATACCGCCGGGCGCTGACGATCGAGCCGGCGAACAACGGACTGAAACTCGGACTGGCGCGGGCGTTCTATCGCCAGGGGAAAGACAGCGAAGCGTTTGTCGTGCTGGAGCAACTGGTCAAACAGGGACATGCCGCGGCGGCGGCCCGCGTGCTGTTCGCCCGACTGCTGTTCAAGACGGGGGACGTCCCCGCGGCTGTGGCGCACTACAAGGCGGCGATCGAGGACGACCCGGACGAGGGAGACCGCGAATTTGCGGAGCGGCTCGGAATCCGCGGCGGCAGCGAGCCGGATGAGGACACGGAAGAACTGGTCGACGGACGATTGCGGGCCGCCCGGGAACCAGGTTCGGCTGCGACGCCGGAAATCGAGCGCCCGAAACTCCGCTTCGACGAAGTCGGCGGCATGGACGCGCTGAAGGAAGAGATCCGGCTCAAGATCATCTACCCGCTGCAGCATCCGGAGATGTACAAGGCCTATGGAAAGACGATCGGCGGAGGCATCCTGATGTACGGGCCGCCCGGCTGCGGGAAGACGCACCTGGCGCGGGCGACGGCCGGCGAGGTACGGGCCGGGTTCATCGCGGTCGGCATCAACGACGTGCTCGACATGTGGATCGGCAGCAGCGAGCGGTCGCTGCACGAGATTTTCGAGCAGGCGCGGCGCAGCACGCCGTGCGTGCTGTTCTTTGACGAAGTCGACGCGCTCGGCGCCCGCCGGTCCGACCTGCGGCAGAGTGCGGGGCGGCACCTGATCAACCAGTTTCTGGCGGAACTGGACGGCGTCCAGGCGAAGAACGACGGTCTGCTGATCCTGGCCGCGACGAACGCCCCGTGGCACGTCGACCCGGCATTTCGGCGTCCCGGCCGGTTCGACCGGGTGCTGTTCGTGCCGCCGCCCGACCGCGCCGCGCGAGAGGCGATCCTCCGCATCATGCTCAAGGGGAAGCCCGCCGAGGACGTGGATTATCATGCCATTGCTGCAAAGACGGAGCAGTATTCGGGGGCGGACCTCAAGGCGGTCGTCGACCTGGCGATCGAAACCAAGCTGCAGGAAGCGATGAAAGCCGGCGGTCTGCGGCCGCTCGGCACGAAGGACCTGCAGCGGGCGGTCAAGACGCATCGGGCGACGACGACGGAATGGTTCTCGACGGCACGCAATCACGCCCTCTACTCGAATCAGGGGGGCGTGTATGACGACGTGCTGGCGTATCTCAAGCTCCAGTGACGGCCGCCGGATCCGATGACGCCCGAATACCAGCGTGCTCAACTGTTGATCGAGGTGCGCCGCTACGACGAAGCGGCGGAGGCGCTGCGCCGCCACCTGCTCGAACATCCCGATGATGCGCACGCGCATGCGCAGCTTGCGTACTGCCTGGTCGAACGCAAGGACTATGCGGCCGCCACCGAACATGGGCAGCAGTCCGTCGGGCTGGCGCCGGACTCCGGTTTCTCGCACCGCGCGCTGGGCTATGTGCTGCTCTGCCGCAACCATTTTCCCGAGGCGCATGCCTCGGCCGATGCCGCGCTCCGCGCCGACCCGCATCACGAGGAGAATTACCGGCTGCGTGCGTCGATTCGCGCCCATCAGGAGCGCTGGAGCGAAGCGCTGGCCGATGCCGAGGCGGGCCTGGCGGTGGATCCGGAAGACACCGGCTGCCTTAACCTGCGGG
>CAZWGW010000933.1:0-3072 GCA_964633565.1 uncultured Planctomycetaceae bacterium | reverse complement strand
TCGCTGTTCAATGCCCACCACCACTCCTGCCGTTGTATTGTCCTGATTTGAGAATTCGGCCGGTTCGTGCAAATCCGCAAGTACAATATCACCATGAGCACCTTCATGGCGATTGATGGCGTCGGCAACTGGCACAAGATCCATATCGGCGGAAAGCAATCCCGGATGGGACTGCGGACCGACGACTGGGTCCATGTGGAATGGGTCGAGAAGGGCCGATACCGCATGATGACCGGGATGTTCGAAGACGAACCGATCGAACTGACATCCACTGATCCGTGTGCTCCGTGACATGGAGCGCTGAGCTCCCGGTCGACGCGCCAACGCCGCGGCAACGATCAGACCTGCTGTCCGCCCGGGGCGAGGGCCACGACGGGAAGCGCCGCATTCAGGCTCCCTGACCGGAAACCCGCGAGGTCGAGCGTCACATATCGAAAGCCGAGTTCCGCGAACCGGGCGACGATTCGTTCGCGGCATCCGGGTTCGGCGATCTGCGGCAGCGCGCCGAGCGGCACTTCGATCCGCGCCAGGTCGTTCGCTTCCAGCCGCACGCGCATTTCGCGGAGGCCCAGTTCGGCACGCAGGAACCGCTCGGCCTCATCCACGCGGCGGACCCGTTCCGGAGTGACTTCGACGCCGTATGCGATGCGGCTCGACAGGCAGGGGCTGGCCGGCTTGTCCCAGACGGGGAGGCCCCAGGCGCGGGCCAGCTCGCGGACGTCGGCCTTGCTCAGCCCCGCCTCGACCAGCGGGCTGCGCACGGCATGCTCGCGCGCGGCCTGCATGCCGGGGCGATAATCGCCAAGGTCGTCGAGGTTGGCCCCGTTGACGATTGTGTCGACGCCCAACTGGTCCGCCAGTCCCTCCAGGTTCGCATACAGCTCCGTCTTGCAGTAGTAGCAGCGGTCCCCCGCATTCCGCTGGTAGCCGGGGACGGAAAACTCCTGCGTCTCGGTCTCAACGTGCCGGATGCCGATCTGCGCGGCGAGTTGCCGCGCGAGATCCAGCTCCCCGGCGGCCAGGCTGGCGCTGACGGCGGTCACCGCGACGGCGTTGTCACCGCACGCGAGGCGCGCGGCCTGGGCGACGACGGTGCTGTCGACGCCGGCGGAGAACGCGACGGCGACGCGGCCGCACTCGCGGAGGATCGCGAGCAGGCGGTCGGCCTTGTGGCCGAGGGCCGGATCGAGCGTGGTTGTTGTGAGAGAGTCGGACATCATCACGTCAGGGAACTAAGCCCAGTCGCAACCACTCTCGGCGACTCGCCAATTGTCGCGGGGAGTTTATTTAAAGTTGTGCCACCGTCGCGCGCCCGATTGGAGTCATCCCATCAATTGTGCCGGTCCTCGGATCGAACCGAAAATGAGTGCCCCAATCATCGTTGCGAGGATGGAACAATGGAACCACCAATCCGGTCTGAATGTCCTCTGCGTCGATCTGGTCCAACTTGTACAGATTGCACGAACGACAGCCGAGTGCACAGTTCGCGTAGTCGTCGGCGCCTCCTCTCGCTGTCGGGATGACATGCTCAACTTCAAATGGGAAGTTGAAGACGACTTCCGGTGCGTGGCAGTATTCGCAGCGGTGTCCCGCGCGTTCCGCAACAAGTGGGTACTTTGGATTCATCGGCCAAGGCGCGAAGCGATTTCAGCAGCGCGGTCCCCGGCAGCCTTCAACTCGGCATCGACGAGGGACTCCAGCTCACCTTGAAGAGCGGCGGGAAACGTCGTGGCCGAATCGCGAGCCACGCGCCATTGGGCCATCAACTCCGCAAGTCGTTCCTGTTGCTGCCCGCTGAAATAGCGGTCCGGTTGTCCCTGTTGCACAATGATCAGGGTGCCGCGCTCGTCGGACGAGAGCCTTGCATTCAGCGCGTCGAGCGCCTCGCCGGGGGAGCGCCCGGCAGAATGTTGTTCACGTGTGGTTGCATGGTACGTGGTTTCACCATCGGACCGGCGTTCGGGGACAATGCAGATCGTGGTCATTGTTCACCTCAGGGGCGGTAGCCGGCGTCGCTGACCCTGGCTACAGACAATAGTCCAGAGCGCGGGATCGACACGACCTCAATCATACACGTTCGGCTCACAGAAATCGCCTGCTTGAGCCTCGACGCCTTCGCAGTCTCCCACCGCCGTCGTGCGCAGGAGTTCCCGCTTCCAGCCCGGCTCATAGACCGGCCAGCCCTGGACGCGGACGCCGTCGGCCGTGAGGTCCACCGTCGATTCTGACTCGCGGACCCGTCTCACGGCCTCTCGTTCCGCCGGCAGCAGCGGCGGCGGGTCGAGCAGGCCGTTGCCGCGGCGGCGCGTCACGGCGCCGTGATCCAGCACGGTGACGAGCGTCAGTTGCGGGAGTCGCAACAGGTTCAACAGGATCAATTCGTGACTGGCGGTTGCGTAGGACTGCTTGAGCAGCAGGACGTCGCCGTCGAACAGCCGCGCGTCACGGAGGAACGGCTCGCCGGGCAACAGCAACCGCGACGCCATGACGTTGGCGACCTGTTCCCGCCGTCCCGCGGAGACTTCGTCGGGATCGCATCCGATCCGCGTAAAGACGCGGTGGGCGCAGGCTTCGCCGATCTCATGCGCGACCGACCATTGCAACCGCTCGCGGCGATCTTCCGGGCGGACGAAGATGGCTGTCCGCCCGACGAGTCGCTTTAACCGGCCGCGCGTCGGCTGCAGTTCGTCGAAGGCCACCGGCAGATCCATCCGGGCGGCCAGTTCCAGCGCATCCACCGGCGGCACAAGGATGCCGCATTCCGCCAGCACCTCCTCCGCGACGTCGTCGCAGGCCTGTTCCCAATGCAGCACCGATTCGGTCGTCGTTCTCGTCATGTCCCCTTCTCCGGCCGTCATTGATCCGGAACCCACGCCCGCTGCGGGCATTATGGCAGAAATGTACACTGATGTACAGTACATTGATCGACAGACGTGGAACAAGGTTCGATGCCCGCCGACCCATCCCTCCACACCGACGCTTCACTCAAAGCCCGTCGATCGCATCGGCGGGACCACATTGGAAGAAGCGTCGACACTCATCGGGAATTCCACGGGGCGCGATTCTGCGGGT
>CAZWGW010000932.1:0-3072 GCA_964633565.1 uncultured Planctomycetaceae bacterium | reverse complement strand
GCCGACCTCCGCTGCCGGCGTCGGCTCCCGGCAGCCACGCCGGCGCCGCGGGGGTCACGTCCGGGCCGCGACTCCGGAAGTCGCCGCTCTCGTGAATGTACGACTGTCGTGGATTCAGTGCGGCCTGCATCACCGGTGCGCGCGTCGCCTGCGCCTCGGAACATTCCTGCCGCAGTGCGGCCAGTTGTTGCTGCAACTCATTCAGTTTCTGCCGGGCGAACTCCTGCCCGTCGACAATCGCGCCGTGCTGCACAAAGTAATCGAGCAGGTCATCCTGCTGACGCGGTGTGCGATTGTCCCACGGCAGTTTGACAATCTCCGTCCCCTCGAGCTGCCCCTCGCCGAGTCCGCCCCCCCAGATCAGACCGAGCAGTTCCCACTGCCGGTCCCAGACGTGGTCCTCTCCCGGATGTGCCGCGGCGTACAACAACTTCGCCTCCCACCGTTGCTGCAACTCCGTCAGCCCCGCACGGTGCGGCTCGATAATCTCCTGCCGCCGCTGTTGATAAACGGGTCGCGCAGCCAGCCAAGCAGCGCGCTCGTACGGGAGCGGTGCGTCGATATTCACCTCGTCCGCCTGATCGAAGCAGGCGTAGAGCTGGTAGAACTCGCGCTGTGACAGCGGGTCATACTTGTGATCGTGGCATCGCGCGCAACCGACCGTCAGCCCCAGCCAGATCGCGCCGACCATGGATGTCCGGTCGACAATCTGCTCGACGCGGTATTCCTCGAGATCGGCCCCCCCTTCGCGGTTGCTCAACGTCTGTCGCAGGAACCCCGTCCCGAGCAGCAGCCGCTCCGCCAGCGCCTCGCTCCCCCCACCGCGCCGCGTCTCCGCGGCCACCAGATCGCCGGCAAGTTGGAGCACTGTGAACTGGTCGAACGGCATGTTCTCATTGAGCGCCTGCAGCACCCAGTCGCGGTACCGCCAGGCCACGGGGCGCAACTGGTCCGTGAGATGGCCGTCGCTGTCGCCGTAGTGGCACAGATCGAGCCAGACCCGTGTCCACCGCTCGCCGTAGTGCGGCGATGCGAGCAGCCGGTCGACCAATCGCTCGTGGGCGTCGGGCCGATCGTCCGACACAAACCGCGCCACGTCGTCCGGCGACGGGGGCAAACCGATCAGGTCCAGCGTCACGCGACGAATCAGAGTGGGCCGGTCCGCCTCCGGTGCCGGTGCAATTCCCTCGGTGTTCAGTCGCGCGGTGATGAAGCAGTCAATCGTGTTTCGCGCGCGATCCCCTTGTGTCGGCGCAGGGGCGCCCGGTCGTTCAATCGGACGAAAGGACCAGTGCGGCTCCACGGCTCGCGCGCTCGACGCCCCCAACCCGACCAGCACCAGCACCATGCAGCCTGTGCATCCAACTCTCATCACGTGAGATCCAGTTTCAGCAACCGGATGGCATTCCCTCGATAGATCTTATACCGCACTTCATCCGGCAGGTTGAGCGACTCCAGCAGTTCGAACTGCGGGATCGTCTGTTCGGGCATCAGCACGTCGGTCCCGAACAGGAGTTGATCGGCCCGCCGGATGAGGAAGGCCCGTCCAAACTCAGGGTCACGGGCGATGGCCCGCTCGCCGCCCGGTTCCGACAGGTCGCCGTACAGGTTCGGATACTTCGCCATCAGCCGGTCGAGCGCTCCGTCCGGCATGACCCGCTTCGGAACGGGCGGATAGCGGCCGAAGTCCTCGATCGTGGCATCGCCCGAGATTGACGCCCAGAACCCCGCTGCATGTCCGATCAGCGGCAGTTCGGGAAAGGCCTTCAGCACGTTCTCCAGCCGCGGCAGCCCCGGCGTATCCGGATTGCGGATGTCGTCGAGGTGGAACAGGATCGGCAACCCGACGGTGGCGCACGCCTCGTACAGGTACATCTGCTGAGGGGCGTCGAACTCCAGCCCGGTCTTGTGTTCGCCCAGCCCGCGGCAGCCCTGTTCCTGATAGCGTTTGAGGATGTCGATCAGCCCCGGTACGCCGGCGACATGTCCCGGTCGCTTCCCCGGGGGCGTCACGGCGCGCGGATCGACCGCGCAGAACGGAATGATCCGATCCGGAAACTCGCGGTACGCCTCCAGCGCCGTTGACACCGGCTGCGGGATCGGCGCCGCCTCCGGCGAAATGAGCGGCAGCACGCAGGCCCGCTCCACGCGATACGCATCCATGAACCGCACCAGCAGATCGGCCGTCAAATCACGTCCGGCATGAAACGCACCGAGGTGGGTGTGAATGTCGATGTAGTCGATCCTGGTCCGTGGTCCGTCGTCCGCCGTCAATCGTCCCGCGGCACAGGCGCCGGCGGTCGCGGCGAATGAGGAAGCCAGGAACTGCCGTCGCGTCTGCCACATGTTGGGTATCTCCCCCGGCTCAGACTTCCGCCAGCCGCTCCTCCAGATACGCTCGGGCCACATTGATCTCTGCGGTCACCTGGGCCGTCGTGTCGAGGATCGGTATGCCGCGCGGCACGGGGTGCATGAAGATCTCCGTGCGACCTGCATAGTTGATCTGCTTGAGGGCGGCGAGAATAGGTCGCCAGTCGAGCGGGCCGCGATGCGGGAGCTGCATCAACTCCTGCTCCTTGGGGAGCTTCGTCATGCAGCCCATGCCGTGCTCCCAGGCCTGAATGTGCACGAGCCGCTCTCCCAGATCGGCGATGTGTCGGGCGAGCATGTCGGCGTCCTGCGGCAGATGGTAGGGGGCGAGGGCGATGCCGAGACGCTTTGAAGGGATCAGGTCGAGCAGCATCAACTGCGACTCGGTGGAATTGATCAGCCCGCCGCTGTGATTCTCGACCCCCACGGTGACCCCCACCTGCTCGGCATACTCGACGCGCGGCCGGAGCAGTTCGGCAAACTTCCTGACCTCGGCCTTGAGTTCGTCTCCCGTAAGGTCTTTCGGGCCGCGGCTGTTGCAGATGACCAGATCGCCGCCGAGGTCCTTGACGAGTTGCATCTCCCCCTGCATGTCGAAAATGCCGTACTTGAAGCAGGTGAAGCTGCCGAGCTTGACGTGATTCTGCTGCAGCAGTTGGCGAAACGCGGCAGGCCCCATTTCGTCGATCTGCTCGCGCTGAT
>CAZWGW010000931.1:2053-3073 GCA_964633565.1 uncultured Planctomycetaceae bacterium | reverse complement strand
GGGGGAGTGCCAGTGGTCGGGCGTGGTGACGATGACGGCGTCAAGCGACAGGTCATCGAGCACGCGGCGCATGTCGCTGACCGCGCGCTCGGTGGGGATGTTGAACGTTCTCTGGGCGATGCCGAGCCGGCCGGCGTCGGGGTCGCAGACCCAGGTGATCTCGACGCCCGGGTTGGACTGGTGGTTCTGGGTGTCGTGCATGCCGCGGCCGCCGCAGCCGATCAGGCCGACGGTCACCTTGTCGCTCGGCGCGGCCGACGCGCGACGCGGGCGGACGGTCGAGGCAAGGAGGCCGGTGGAGGCGAGCTGCAGGAAGCGGCGGCGGGTGGTGCTGTGGCGCATGCGGGGTCCTCCGGTGAGAGTGTGGGGAGGACCGTAGTATCTACTCAAGCGAGTGATTTGTCATTGGTCACTGGTCACTGGGGATTTGTCCAACACCGCAGAGGCGCGGAAGACACAGAGATGAAGTACAGCAACGGGCCGGGTGCGCTCCCATGCAGAAGACAGGAAGATCATGCACAGGAACATCAAGGGCATTTTCCTGTCCGCGATGTTCCTGTCTTTCTGCCGTGCGGTTGAAGCGCGGATTACTGGAAGAGAAGTGGGGCGAAGTCGCGGAGGTATTCGCGCCAGTTGGTCCAGGTGTGGCCGCCACCGGTCTCTTTGAAGGTGACGTCGAAGCCATGCTTCTCCAGCATGTCGACGGTGCCGCGCGAGGTCTCGATGAGGAAATCGTCCTTGCCGGTGGCGAACCAGACGAGTTCGAGGCCGTGCTTCAATTCCGCGTTGTCGAGCACTTCCTTGTGTTGTTCTTCCCAGCTCGGGCCGGGGGGCGTGAAGGGACCGCCGGCGATGCCGAATACGCCGGAGCTGAAGACGCCGACGTAGCCGTAGTCCGCGAGATGATCGGCCATGATGTTGAGCGTCTGCATGCCCCCCATCGACAGGCCGGCCAGGGCGCGGTGTGCGCGGTCGGGGTGCACGCGATACGTCTGCTCGATGTATGGTCGCACGTCATTC
>CAZWGW010000931.1:0-2043 GCA_964633565.1 uncultured Planctomycetaceae bacterium | reverse complement strand
ATTCGTGAAGTCGTTGGCGAACTCGTCGAGCTGCCGGTCGAAAGAGTTGTCACCCGCCGGGGGGCCGAAGCGGAACGGGCCGGTATGGCCGGCGGGCATGACGACGATCATCGGCTGCGCTTTGCCGGCGGCGATCAGGTTGTCGAGGATGAACCCTGCGCGGCCGACCGTCGACCACGAGTCGTCGCTGTCGAACGCGCCGTGCAGCAGGTAGAGCACCGGGAACTTGCCCTCGCCCGATTCGTAACCGGGGGGCGTGTAGACGTGCATCCGGCGGAAGCGCTCCAGCGACTTGGAGTAATACGTGACTTCGGCGACAGCCCCGTGCGGCACGTCGCGCGTGTCCGAGTACTCCGCACCGGGGACGTAGACCAGGCTCCACGTGTTGGCATTCGATTCGCTCGTCGCCGGGTTGACCGGGTCGATGACGGAGACCTCGTCGACGTTGAAGTTGTAGCGATACGCGCCGGGGTCGACGGGACCGACCGTGACGTGCCAGACCCCCTCGCCTCCCTTTTCCATATCGACGCCGCCGAAGCCGACGCCGGCGACGTCCATCGTGAACAGTCGCACCGCCTCCGCGCGAGGGGCGTGGATGCGGAACGTGACTTTGCGATCGGCGGCGATTTCCGGCGAAGCCACGACCGGGCCTTGAGGACCGAATCGCGGGCGCGGGCGGTCTTCCTGGGCGCGCGTCGACGATGCGAACAGGAGCGGCGCGAGAACGGCGGCAATGAAGAAAAGCGTGACACTGGAGTGTTTCATGGGAATCCTCTGCTGAGTGAGATGGTGATCTTGTGCGGGGCTTCACGGTAGCCGGGGTCAATGACCCCGCTTTCGGGCGCTTACGTGCACGCGAACGGCCTCACTGAGGCCGGCTACAGAAGGCGACGATGCGATTCGAAGGAAATGGGTGTTAAGTCATGCCCGTTGTGACCCGGCTGAGTAGTTCCAGGAAGGTATCGACTTCCTCCGGGCGGAGGCCGGCCGTCAGTCGGTCCCGGAACGGCTCGCTGCGGGACCAGAGTTGTTTGTAGGTGCGTCGACCGCGCGAAGTGAGGGTTACGGACCAGGCGCGGCCGTCGGCGGGATGGCGATCGCGCGTGATGAACCCCTTCCGTTCCAGGGTCACGAGCATGGCCCGCACCGTGTTTGCATCGGATGACGCGCGCTCGACAAGTTCACTCTGTTTGATGCCGTCGCCCTCAGCGAGCAGCGAGAGCAACACGAACTGATTGGCGGTGACGCCGAGAGGCGCGAGGTGCGCATCGGCCTGTCGATGCATCGTCCAATAGGCGACGCGGAGCGCCATGGCGAGCTGGTGGCCGGGGGACATGAGTGCGCGAATAAATACGTGTACGTACTACTTTCGGGAAGCCTATCACGCCCCGATCAAGGAATCCAGTCAACGGATGCTTCAATGGCGAGCGACATCGGCACTGCGCGTGCTGTCGAAGTTCGGCATCCGTGGTGAGACCGACGCCGGCGGACGTTGGGAAGGTGGAGAAGTGAGGAGCGGGGACCCGCCGATGCCATCGGCGGGCTTTGGTGGAATGAGGCCGTGTGCGGATGTGGTTACGGAGTTGTCAGAGTTCCTCGATCGGCGACAGCGGCGGCGCCTGCACGCGCGTCAGGTACGCCCGCTGAAACGACTCCAGATCAATCGAGTTGTCTTCCGTAGTAAAGATGAACAGCCATCCCTGGCTCCACCACAGCCACACGTGGTGGGGCGGCGACCCGTACGTGAGGCTCAGCGTCTCCAGAAACCCGTGATCCACGCCGCCCGCCGCAGGGGCCGCATAACTGGCAGCCTGCGCTGCCTCGACGGCCGCGCGTATGACTTCCGGTTTCTCCTCGGCGGCGACGCTGCAGACGTAGATGTCCACTCGCCGCCACTCGCTCTCGTAAACGGCATGCACGCCGGCGCGGTCCAGCGCCAGTTCCGGCACTTTGACTCAATCCTCGCGTGAGTCGACCTGCCATCCGCCGAACTCCGCAGGGAGCAAGCCGGCCGTTTCGGCGTCGGCTGCGTACGTCACCGTC
>CAZWGW010000930.1:0-3078 GCA_964633565.1 uncultured Planctomycetaceae bacterium | reverse complement strand
CGCCCGGCAAGACCCCTGGTACGTCCGCTGGACGCTGATCGGACTTGCGATCGGTGTACTCGGAGTCCTGGTCATTGTGCCGGTTGCGAACGTGTTCGTGCAGGCGCTGGGCCACGGCGTCGGCGCGTATGTCGACAACCTGCTGCACGACGACGAGACGTGGCACGCGATCCGGCTGACACTGACGATCGCGCCCCTCGCTGTCGCGCTGAATGTCGTGTTCGGCATCGCGGCCGCGTGGTCCATCACGCGGTTTCGCTTCCGCGGACGCACGCTCCTCACGGCGCTGATCGACCTGCCGTTCGCCGTTTCACCCATTGTCGCGGGACTGATGCTCGTGCTGCTCTTCGGGCGGCAGGGGCATCTTGGCCCGTGGCTTTCCGGGCACAACATCCAAATCATCTTCGCGCTGCCGGGGCTGATTTTGGCCACGACGTTCGTCACGCTGCCCTTCGTCGCCCGCGAATTGATCCCCGTCATGGAAGCGATCGGCTCCGACGAAGAGGTCGCGGCCGTCAGCCTGGGGGCGAACGGCTGGCAGACGTTCTGCCGGATCACGCTCCCCAACATCAAATGGGGCCTCCTGTACGGCGTCATTCTGTGCAACGCTCGTGCGATGGGGGAGTTCGGCGCGGTGTACGTCGTCTCCGGCCGCATCGCCGGTCAGACCGACACGATGCCGCTGCGTGTCGAAAAGCTGTTTCAGGAATACAACAACCCCGGTTCGTTCGCCGTGGCATCAGTGCTGACGTCACTGGCGCTGGTGACGCTGGTCGTCAAAGTCATCCTCGAACGCAAGACGCGGCTCGACCTGCAGCAGGCGCAGGCCGCAGCCCCGCGACAGGACGCCGCATGAGCATCTCACTCAATAACATCGTCAAGCGGTTCGGCGAGTTCACCGCGCTCGACACCGTGAGTCTCGACGTCCCGGCGGGGTCGCTGCTCGCCCTGCTGGGGCCTTCCGGCTCCGGCAAAACGACGCTGCTGCGGATTGTGGCCGGGCTGGAGGCGCCGGACGGCTGGAGCGTGCTGCACCACGACGAGAACATCACTCATCAGCCGCCCAAAGACAGGCAGGTCGGGTTCGTCTTTCAGCATTATGCGCTGTTCCGCCATCAGACGGTCTTTGAGAACGTCGCCTTCGGGCTGCGCATCCGCGGCGTGCGGCGGGACGAAATTAAACAGTGCGTGCGCGAGCTGCTGCAACTGGTCCGGCTGGAAGGGCTCGGGCGGCGGTATCCGTCGCAATTGTCCGGCGGCCAGCGGCAACGAGTGGCATTGGCCCGCGCGCTGGCGGTCCGCCCGCGCGTGCTGCTGCTCGACGAACCGTTCGGCGCGCTCGACGCGAAGGTCCGCCAGGAATTGCGGCAGTGGCTGCGGCGACTGCACGAGGAGATCCAGCTTACGACGATCTTCGTGACACACGACCAGGACGAGGCGTTCGAAGTCGCCGACCGCGTCGTCGTGATGCGCGGCGGCCGCATCGAGCAGGCCGGCACGCCGCTGGAGATCTTCGAGCACCCGGCCAGCGAATTCGTGATGGACTTCCTGGGAAACGTGAACGTGTTCCACGGCCGGGTCCAGAACGGCCGTGCGGTGCTCGGCGCGATGGACGTGGCGTATCCTGAATACCCGCACTCGCAGTCCCGCAGGGCGACCGGCTATGTCCGTCCGCATGAATTGCAGATCAGCCGGGCCGCCAATGGCGCACCCTCGGTCGCGGGACGGGTTTTACACGTCAACCGCATCGGCTCGAACGCCAGGGTCCGAGTGTCGACCGATGAACCGGGGTTGGTGCTCAACGTCGACGTCCCGGCGGAGCGGATATCGGAACTCGCGCTGCACGAAGGCGAGTGCGTGTTCGTTTCACCGAGCCGCGTGAGGGTGTTTGTGCCGGAGGACTATGCGATCTGAATTGCCGCCCCCGGCAGGTCGTTCGCGGCGTCGCGCCGCTCCGCGCCTTGCAGAGACAGGAACGGCCGCACGCCCGTTCCAAGCCGACCCAAGCCGTCCCCGCTGCCGCACGTCCTCGCGCCTCTCCCGGACCTTCACCCCCTACCGAAACGCCCCCTTCACCTCCGCGTCGCTCAGCACCACCAGCGCCCAGATCCCGAACGGGACCCCCAGCAGGCAGCAGGGCGACCCGATGCAGGGGATCACCGCCAGGATCGCCCCCGTCATCGCAATGCCGTACGACTGCAGCGACTGCAACTGCCGGGCGGCGTAGATGATGAAGCAATCCCGCAGGATGAAGATCACCATGATCACATACGCGATCGCCTTGCTGACGTTCATGATCTCCGGCGGCGGTTGATTCATCCCCGGAAACTGCGCCTGGAACCCCATCGCCGTCGTGATCAGGTTCAACGTGATGTAGGCGATCGACAGTCCGCAGACGACGTACAGGAAAATGGCCGGCAGGTTGGTCCGCTGCGCGGCCGCAGACGAACTCCGGCTCTTCTTCCCGGGCCGACGTGACGCGATCGGCGGCGCTTCACCCGCTCCGAAGTCCTCTTCCGCGTATGGATTGTACGGGTCCCCGAAGTCGTCCGCGGCCGCGCTGCCGCCGGCCCCTGCCGGCACGGACACCGCCTCGCCGCAGTCCTTGCACTTGAACTTTTTGCCCGCCGCCTCGTCCTTGACGTTGTATTGCCGGCCACAGGCCGGGCAAGTGACCTCTATCGCCATCGCAGCTCCCCGCCATCCACAAGGGTCGGAACGATCCAGCCGTCGAATGCACCACGATACCGCATCCTGGCGCCCCTGACAAATCGGCGCCGCTCGCATACAATCAGATTGTCATCTCGCGCAGTCTTTCGCGCCCCCTTCGTCCCCCTGGCGTGTTCCTGATCATCGACGCGGTCCCCCGCGACGGCGGCTCTGTGTTGGCGTCCGGTCTCCGTGCGCCTTACACTACCGGTTCGTCGTCGCCCGGCACTCGATTCATCCTGCACACAATTCCGCCGGATGCGTCCCTTGCCCGGCCGCCGGCGCGCCACGATCGATGCGCGCCGACTTTCGCTCGAAAACCTCCACAAGCTCCTGAACATGCCTCCTCGCGACTGGTTGCACAGCTTC
>CAZWGW010000929.1:710-3081 GCA_964633565.1 uncultured Planctomycetaceae bacterium | reverse complement strand
CGACAAAGAGGAGACGGACCAGCGATCCCCGCGGCAGCGGCCCGTCCCTGTTTTATCTGCCCGCCCCGCAGTTCGCCTTGCTCGCCCAACCTACCCCCGCCCCGCCGGATTGTCAAAGGAATTCTCCGAGCCGGGAGAATTTTTTAATACCATTCCGGCCAGACGAATTGATGCGGCCTCTGGCGCAATCACTCACGCCCCCGTATCATTGATTGAGTGAACTGGTAGGCGGTGCAAGGGGCTCGATCTGCATTGGCACCGCTCTTCGTTCCGCGGGCGCATACCGCTCCAGCGCCTCAATCCCCCCTTCCAGTCGCAGCCGGCTCTCCTCGTGCTGGTGGACCAACAACTGCATTTCGGCCTGCTTCGTCCGCCGTTCATTCAGTTCGGCCTCGCACCGCCGGGCTTGGCCCGACACCTCTGCCAGTTGCGTGCGGAGCATCTGGAATTCGTCCGCCGCGGCTTCAACGACAACCGTCGCTTCTATCAATTCAACCTTCGCTGAGTTCAACTCATCCATTGCCGACGGCATCGCCTTCTCAACAAGCAGCCGCTGCTCCTTGACGCCCGTAATCAGGTTGTCAATTGTCTTGCGTTCTGTTTCGTCGGCATCGATCGCCTGCTGCGTCAGCAACGAAATGAACTCATCCCTGGTTGCGAGGTTCTGTTCAAGTTTGTCGACGGTCGATTGCGCGGCCGCGGCCCGGCAGCGTGCTGCGCCGAGCGACTCATGTTTCGCCCGTGCGGCCTCTTCCGCGCGCGATCAAATGCACAAGCGCGTCGACCTTGGAATGCAGGTCAGCGCATTCTTCAGCCATCGACTCGAGGTCTGAGGAATTGGCCTTGAGTTCCGACCGATGCTGCTGCAGTTCGTCCAGAACGTTCGACAGTCGGTCATCGTACTGGTCGAGTTGCTCGAAGATCGCCCGCTCGGAAATCAAGCGCTGCGGGACGAACGACTGCGACTGTGCCTGAACACTCCCCTCTGCCACATGAAGCTGGGCCGGAATCGAAACTGGTCCCGAACTCCCTCCCATCTGGTACTGCGGCAGCAGACCCGCCGCGGTCCATCATCTGCCTTGACAGACAGGGTGATCGCGACCAAACAGACCGTCAGCGTTGCGCAGCGCAGCATGGCTTTCTCCCGCAGGCATGGAATTGGACCCAGTTTGCCTAGAACAGGCCGCCAGCCTAACCGCTCAACTCGCAGCATACAAGCCACTCGCGAAGCCGCCCGTCGCCACCTCATCCCTCAACCGTCGTCCCTCGACACGTCCCCCTCGATTGCACACCCCCTCTCGTCCCCTATAATTCCCTGCGTTGACGACCGTCCCACCGCCGTGCACCGCTGACGCTGCCTGCTGCTGACCGAAGGAGCCGACCTTGAGCTGGCTGACTGCCGCCCTGCGATCCTCTGTGGGCAAGAAGTTCGTGATGGGGATCACCGGGCTGTTTCTGTGCCTGTTTCTGCTGATTCATCTTGCGGGCAACATGCTCCTTTACGCCGGGGCCGAGGCGTACAACGACTACGCCCACGCCCTCCACAAGAACCAGGCGTTCCTGCTGGCTGCGGAAGTGTTCCTGTACGCGGCCTTTATCGCCCACATCTACCTCGCGTACGCCACGAACACGGAAAACCAGGCCGCCCGCGGCAACCCGTATGCCGTCAAGCAGACCAAACGGCAGGACCGCACGATCAACGCCTTCGGCTGGACCCCCGACACGACGATGTTCGTGACGGGTGCGGTCGTGCTGGCATTCATCATCGGGCACCTGCTCGACTTCAAGTTCGACTACGATTGGCTCAATGGCGCAGCGGTGTCGTCGAAAAAGCCATTCGACAAGGCGGTGGAGCTCATGGCCGACCCGTTGCGAGCCGCCCTGTACTTTATCTGCTGCCTGTTCCTCGGCGTTCATGTCTCGCACGGTTTCGCCAGCGCGTTCCAGTCGCTCGGCGTCAACCATCCGAAGTACAACGGCTGCATCAAACTGGCCGCACTGATATTTTCGGTGCTGGTCGCGGTGGGCTTTGCCAGCTTCGCGCTGTGGGGTCCGAGTCAGGCCGGCAAGACTCCGGCGTCAACGGAGGAAGTCGCTCCCGGGGCCCCCCCCTCCGTTTCCCCCGTTCGACATCCGTGAACCATCGGGCGCATACCGGGCGGCTCCACTCCACCGGGACAACCTCCGTCGCAGACTCACCACCCTCCCCATGAGCACCTTGGTCGAATCGAAACTGAACGCCCGCGTCCCGGACGGCCCCGTCGCCGACAAGTGGACGAAGTGCAAGAACGAGATCAAGCTCGTCGCCCCCAACAACCGCCGCAAATATACGGTGATTGTGGTCGGGAGCGGCCTGGCGGGGGCTTCGGCC
>CAZWGW010000929.1:0-700 GCA_964633565.1 uncultured Planctomycetaceae bacterium | reverse complement strand
CTGGCCGAAATGGGCTTCAACGTCATCGTGACAACGATCCACGATACCCCCCGGCGGGCGCACAGTATCGCCGCTCAGGGGGGGATCAATGCCGCCAAGAACTATCACAACGACGGCGACAGCGTCTGGCGGCTGTTCACCGACACGGTGAAAGGGGGGGACTTCCGCAGCCGCGAATCCAATGTCTACCGGCTCGCCGAGATCAGCACCAGCATCATCGACCAGTGCGTCGCCCAGGGGGTCCCCTTTGCCCGCGAATACGGCGGCACGCTGGCGAACCGCACGTTCGGCGGGGCGCTCGTCTCCCGGACGTTTTACTGCCGCGGTCAAACAGGACAGCAGCTCCTGCTCGGCGCGTATAGCGCGCTCATGCGTCAGGCGGCTTCCGGCAAGGCGAAGATCTTCCCGCGCCGGGAGATGCTCGACCTCGTGATCGCCGACGGCCACGCCCGCGGCATCGTCTGTCGCAACCTCGTCACCGGCGCGTTCGAAACCTACGCGGGCCATGCCGTGCTGCTCTGCACCGGCGGTTACGGCAACGTGTTCTACCTCTCGACCAACGCCAAGGGGTGCAATGTCACGGCGTCGTGGCGCTGCCACAAGCGGGGCGCGCACTTCGCCAATCCCTGTTACACGCAGATCCACCCGACGTGCATCCCGGTCCACGGCGACTACCAGTCGAAGCTCACGCTGATGAGCG
>CAZWGW010000928.1:450-3093 GCA_964633565.1 uncultured Planctomycetaceae bacterium | reverse complement strand
GCTGGAATTGCTGGGCATCGACGACGACGAACTGGAGGAATTCATCACGGCCACGCTGCTGGCTTTGCCCGGGTGGACGGGAATGATCTGGCAGATGGAGACGAATGCCGAATGGACCGTGCATCCCGCGCCGCGGGGAAGCCTGCTGGGTTTTCTGGCCGTGCGACTGCTGCTGGATCGGCTGGCGGCGGAATATGTCGCCCGTCAAACGCTCGGGGAGCGTGTGCCCCTGCACGAGCTGCGGCAATTGACGCGTGGGCGGCAGCCCCGGCCCCAGGCCGTGCGCGTCGAGCAGCGTGCGTTCCTCGTGTTTCAACTGGCGCAGGTCCTGGGCTGGAACCCCAGGGACCTGTACCGGCTGGCGCCGGAAGAATGGTCGGAACTGATCCGGGAGGTTGAGGCGTTTTCGAGCGTGGACCGGCGCCGCGTGTTCCATCTGGCGTACGAGCGTCGATACCGCTGCCAGGCGCTGGACGCGATCGCGGCTCACGCACGGTCCGCGCGGCCCCTGAGTGCCGTTCCGGACTTTCAGGTGGTCTGCTGCATCGATGACCGCGAAGAGTCGTTTCGCCGTCACCTCGAAGAGGTCGCGCCGGGATGCGAAACGTTTGCCGCGGCCGGTTTTTACGCCGTGGCGATGTTTTACCGCGGCGCGGCGGACGCACACTATCGCCCCCTGTGCCCGGTGATTATCAAGCCCCAGCACTATGTATGCGAGGACGTGTTCTATTCGTTTGAGGACTCCCACCGGCGGCGTTCCGAGACGCGCCGCGCGCTCGGAGCGGCCTCGCTGCGCTGGCACCTCGGCAGCCGGAACTTCTTTGGCGGCGTACTGACCGCCTTTATCGGGTCGCTGGCGTCGATCCCCATGGTGACCCGGATCCTGTTCCCGCGGACGACGGCGCGGATCCGGAAACTGTTCAGCCAGCTCGTCCAGCCGCCGCCGGCCACGCAACTCCAGTTAGAACGGACGGAGCCCGCCCCCGGACCGAACAACGGCCAGATCGGCTACTCCGTCGACGAGATGACGAACATTGTGGAGCGGATCCTGCGCGATATCGGTCTCCTGTCCGGCTTCTCGCGGCTGGTGATCTTTGCCGGTCATGGCTCCTCCAGCCTGAACAATCCCCACGAGTCGGCCTACAACTGCGGCGCCTGCAGCGGCGGGCGCGGCGGACCGAACGCCCGGGCTTTTGCACAGATGGCGAATGACCCGCGGGTCCGCGAGCGGCTGGCGGCCCGGGGGCTGGTGATTCCGAAGCAGACCGCATTCGTCGGCGCGTTTCACAATACGTGCGACGACAACATGACCTATTTCGACCTTGACCGGCTGCCCACCACGCACCGGCCCGACTTTGAACACGCGCGCGATTGCATCGATCGCGCTCGTGAGCGCAACGCCCAGGAGCGCTGCCGGCGGTTCGAGTCGGCCGATCTGACGCTGAGCCCGGAAGAATCGCTGCACCACGTCGAGGCCCGCGCGGAGGACCTGTCGCAGGCCCGGCCGGAATACAACCACGCCACGAACGCGATGTGCTACGTCGGCCGGCGCTGGCGGACGCGGGGCCTGTTCATGGACCGCCGCGCGTTCCTCGCTTCGTACGACCCGACGCAGGACGACAGTGAGCACAACATCCTGCTGCGCATCCTGACGCCGGCGGTCCCCGTCTGCGCCGGCATCAGCCTGGAGTATTACTTCTCGACCGTCGACGTCGCCGGCTGGGGTTGCGGATCGAAGCTGCCGCACAACATCACGTCGCTGCTGGGAGTGATGGAGGGGGCCGCCAGCGACCTCCGTCCGGGCCTGTCGGCGCAGATGGTGGAGATCCATGAGCCGTTGAGGATCCTGTTCGTGGTCGAATCCACGCCCGAGGTGATGCTGCAGATGATGGACCGCAACAAGGACATCGGTACGCTGTGCCGCAACGAGTGGGTGCAGGTGGCGACGCTGGACCCGGAATCGGCCCGCATCCACGTCTTTCTTCAGGGCCGCTTTCAACTGTACCGCCCCGAAACCAGAGAACTGCCGGAAGTCCGGGGATCGGTGGACTGGTATCGGGGCTGGCGCGACAACCTGGGATTCGCCACGGTCTGGGACGGAATTCCGCCGGCCGGCGTCCCGCTGCGCGCCATGCCGGAAGGCCAGGTGTGAGCATGGATCACCAGGTCGTGTTTGACGTCCTCGGTTTTGTCGTCGTGGCCAGTCCCGCCATGCTGCTGGCGGTGCTCGGCCTGTCATCGCTGTTCGACCAGCCGCTCAGCGAGCGCGCCATGGCCCGCTGCACGCAGACGGCGGTGGTGGCAGGGCTGCTGGCGTCGACCGGCATTCTGACGCTGATGCTCGTTTCGGGGACGCGCCATGTCCCCGTCGAACTGGGGAACTGGGTCCACATCCCGCACGAGCACTTTCATTTCCATCTGAAGTTCGTGTTTGACCGATTGTCGGTCCCCTTTGCCGTGCTGTCGTTCGTATTGATCGGCACGATCGGGGCATTTGCGAACGTGTACCTGCACCGTGACGCGGGTTACCGGCGGTTCTTCCTGTTTTACGCCATCTTTCTGGTGGGGATGATCGTCTCCTCCCTGGCGGGCACGATCGAAACCCTGTTCACGGGCTGGGAATTCGTCGGCCTCTCTTCGGTC
>CAZWGW010000928.1:0-440 GCA_964633565.1 uncultured Planctomycetaceae bacterium | reverse complement strand
CTGGGATGGGAACTGGTGGGCCTGTCGTCGGCGCTGCTGGTGGCTTATTTTCACGAACGCCCGGCGCCGGTGCGCAACGGACTGCGCGTCTGGACGGTCTACCGCGTGGCGGACGCCGCGTTCCTGATCGGCGCCGTCGTGATGCATCACATGACCGGCGAAGGGGACTTCGACCGCATGCTGGGGACCGGCCCCTGGCCGGAGGGACATGCCCTGCTGTCGGCGAACCAGGCGCTGATCGTGGGACTGCTGCTGCTGATCGCCGCGGCAGGGAAATCCGCGCTGGTGCCGTTCTCCGGTTGGCTGCCGCGGGCGATGGAAGGGCCGACTCCCTCGAGCGCCGTGTTCTACGGGTCGCTCTCCGTGCACCTGGGGGCCTTCCTGTTGCTCCGCTGCAGCCCGATCCTCGCACAATCGCTGTGGCTCAGCGCCGCAGTCGT
>CAZWGW010000927.1:411-3097 GCA_964633565.1 uncultured Planctomycetaceae bacterium | reverse complement strand
CATTGTGGAGCTTCATCTTGCGCTGGCAGTAATGCCCGCTGCGGTTGACTCAGTCCCCTGGCCCAAATGGTGGCAGCCACGCGTCTGGGCGCAGCTTGTCCCGACAGGAGACAGAACGCCAAAGTACGGCATGCCGCCGGGCGATCCGGGACCTTTCCTGGCTCCAATGTTCGGACCCGGCAGGTGGCGTATCGCGGTGCATGCCGCACGGCAAGGTTGTCCCGAACAGCGCAAAGGGCCGGAACTGTGCCGGCCGGCAGGCGTCGGAGTGCGCGACATCCGTTCTCGGGACACTTGTCGCAATACTGACGCGATCTCCATACGAGTTGCACAATTCCCAACGCCGTCGTGTCGCGATATCATTTCCTACTGCAGTACTGAGATCTATTCAGGACATCTTGATAACGGAAGCGTGACTGGTCGGTGCGATAATATCCCCGAAACATATGAGGCTGGATTGGCGCCAGCGAATGTGGAGATCATACGGTGCCCGACAAGACGATCCGAGAGAACCTGACCGATTCGGCAATCATCATCGCGGCGATTTCCGGCTTGGCGTATTTCCTTGGTGATGCGTTTTTTACCGGGGTCTGGGAGTCGATGCATGTGGAGTATTCCCC
The DNA here is from genome assembly GCA_964633565.1 of uncultured Planctomycetaceae bacterium. Lineage (GTDB taxonomy): Bacteria > Planctomycetota > Planctomycetia > Planctomycetales > Planctomycetaceae > CAZWGW01. Next base: position 2,477 of record CAZWGW010000927.1, on the reverse strand, counting down.
CGACATCTCGACTCAGATCATCGTTGCCAATGGCGCCGGGATGCTCCTGCTGGCCGCAATTCTCACAGCGACGGCAGCCGCCATTATTAGTCTCATCATACGTGTAATATCAAAGCGTTCTGATATCCGTGGGTACATGTCCGGTCTACCCCTGATTCTCGAGATTCAATCGGTTCTGTTGTTGTTTCTGGTCGTGATACTGGCGGCGATCTGGATGTGCCGGACGTTTGGCCGGATGCGTAGCGTCAAAGAACTTCCGGAAGTGCTGGCCATAAGTGCCGACGTTGACAATGCAGAGAGATTTCAAGCGGGGTTTCGATTTGTAGGGAGGCAGGACGGATTCGTCATTCTGGCTGGCGAGACGGACAAAAGTACGGTTTTGATCAACGAGGATTCGCTGCAGTCTCTTGAGATCGGGCGTCGGCCGAAAACGCCGGATAAGTGATTCCTGATTTGCACGGCCGTCTGCCTGCGCGGCGCGCCTGAAAGCGTCACCCGGTGAATCGAGCGAATCAAGCAGTGGGTCATTCTGGTTCGCCATCATGACCACGATGAGCCGCCGTGTGGGGAACTGCCGGCGATCCGGTTTCACGACCTGCGCCACACGGCGGCAACGCTGCTGCTGGCCGGAAACGTGCACCCCAAGATCGTCCAGGAACTGCTTGGGCATGCCCGAACGTCGATCACGCTGGACATCGACTCCCACGTGCTGCCGGCCATGCAGAAACAGGCCGCGGAGCGGATGGGAGAAATTCTGGCCGGGAGGGGTTGACAATGTGTGTATGATATGCGTATAAGTTGAGTGTGTGACCTGCCGGAGGGTCCGGCAGGCGCACAGGAAAGAGTTTTTTGGCTTTGAGGATGAGCCTGATCGTCTCGCTCCTCATTGCGATAGGACTCAACCTACGTCAGATCCAAAACCGAACCCCGTTCTGACCCCCGGCTGACGGTGCTGATTATGGCAGCACGGCTCATAAGCGGGACGATCGACAGCAACTTGGGACGCTCAGAACGCAGCACGGGAGCCAGTCAAATGACGGCACCTGCCCTGCGTTCATCGCGTCGGCTCCCCGTGCACCAGCACGGGAGACCGACCGGTGAACAGTCGAAAAAAACTACCTGAGTACCGTTTGTACGAACAGGGGATGCGCACAGTTTCGCGCTGGCCCCTTCCGAAATGCGTTGCGGTCGGTGCGCTTGTCGTCGCCGGGGTGCTCGCGTTTCGGCTACTGGGATGGCAGGCGGTTATTGTAGCTTTGATTGCCCCTGTCTGCCTTTGGTTTGACAGGCGTCGTAACGATGCCACGAATCGCAAAGAACCGGCCGACAAGCCGGCTGGACCTGGAACTAAGTCAGGCCGTTCGCGAGCGGCTTGAAGCCCTGCGTGATGAAGTCGATGCCGACAGCATCACTGAGGTCATCCGCCGCGCGCTGGCCTTGTATGACCACGTATGGACCAAGCGCCGGGAGGGGTATGAACTGGCGCTGGAAGGCCCCAAGGGGCAAAAAAAGACGGTGGAGTTTTTCTGATGGCCCGGCGTGCGTATCGAAGGCGAAGCGATCGGCCGCGTCGCCGGTCCCGACGCGGACAAGAAATCATTGTCAGTAATTCTGGAATACAGCGGCGTATCATCGGCGGGCCTTTGGCCGGTATGACGGGAACTGTGCTTAGAAAGTACGATCGTGGCAGGCACGTGATGCACGTGGAATTCGTTCATCGCGGCGCATCGATCGAGATTGACGGCGCAATAACCGAAGCGATCTGAGTAGCCCAACCGTAGCCCAACCTTCACGTACAACGGCGGACGTTGGCGTACACTGATCGATCGAATTCCTCGGAAAAACAAGCAAGGATGAACGTCGGCGGACAGTGGCGAACACCCCGGTTTCGATCTGAAAATCCTGGTGTCGGCGGCTCAACTCCGGCCCTGCCCACTTCACGAGCTGCGGCCCCGCAACTGCTGCGGGGCCGTTTTCATTTCGGAGTGGGGGGGGGGGTCGGCGCGGTGGGGGGTTTAGTTTTGGCCAGGCGCCCAACCGCCGGGGGAGAGCAGCCCCCCGGCAGG
>CAZWGW010000927.1:0-401 GCA_964633565.1 uncultured Planctomycetaceae bacterium | reverse complement strand
GCGTGCATCGCAGCCCGGGTGAAATCACGGGTCACGTTTTGCCCGTCCAGGATTCCCAAAGCGGCGACAAGTCGCCGCACTCCGAAAGTGACAGGTTGCCCGCGCACGAGACCCCTCGTCCCAACCTGTCCCTCCCCTGCCCCTCCACATTACACTGAATCCCGACGATCACCGACGCCCCTGGACCCCCCACGATGGACCACCCGGCGCGCGACCCGGCCACACCGGCCGCCGAACGCCCGAATCCCACCACGCCGCACGGCGGCCTGCGCGACGATGACGCGACCATCGTCTCCGGCATCAGCGGCGACCCGACCGCGGGCGCGACGATCGCCGGCGACGCACGCTACGAGTTCGTCCGCGAGGTCGCCCGCGGCGGGATGGGGATCATCCTGCAGACC
>CAZWGW010000926.1:305-3109 GCA_964633565.1 uncultured Planctomycetaceae bacterium | reverse complement strand
TACTCAGGCGTCGTGGACCTGGCCGAGCCGCGGTGCGTGCCGAAGTAGAGCCAGCCGTCGCTCCCGATGTCCAGCCGGCTGTGGATCTTGCCCGGCGTGTAATGTCCGGCGGGCATCTTCAGCAGTCTCGCGACATTAACCAGCTCGCGCAGCGTCTTCGTTTCCGGATCGTACTCGAAGACGAACCCCGTCCCCGTGCCGTGCTCGCCGCTCCCCTTCGCGCCGATTGCCAGGTGGTCGCCGATGGCCGAGTAGTACTTCCCGTTCGCGGCGACGCCGTCCCCCCAGTTCGACCACGGCTGCCCCGGGTAGTCCTGCCCCGGATAGTAAAGGAAATCGACCGTCGGCGGCGTCCGCGCGACGACGACCCCCTCCTTCAGTGTGGCCGGAGGCGTGAGGAACGCATCGGCCGTGTCGGTCACGACCGTCTCACCCCCGGGCAGCGCCGGCGGATACGAAGGTTCGGCGGCTCGTCGCCGTCCCGCGGGTTGCGCAACGGCAACGTCGGACGCCGCCAACACGACGATCGCGATACACAGGCAGGCCTTTGCCGTCGACATGGCTGATTCTCCCTGAGAGTCGCCTTTCGCTCCGCGAAAGGGCGTTATTGCTGACACAAGGTCGTCATTGGCACAGGGCGTCCTTTCGCGGAGCGAAAGGCGACAATGAATTACTCCGCGCCCACCAGTCGGACGCGCTGATCGACTCCCACGTCGTTTCGCTTCACGGTTCCCCGGCCATGCGGAAGGACGACTTCAATGTCCACACGCTCGAAGTCCCCCAGTCCGAAATGTGCGATGGCCGCCTGACCGGAGGCATATCCGAACCCGACGCCGATTTCGCGCTCCCCGATCGGGAGGGTGTACTCCCCCGTTCGGCGTGCCGGATAGATTCTGACGCGGCTCCCGATCCCCTGCCGGTTCACGCCGTCCTTCCCTTCGACGATCACATCCAGCCAGTGCCCGCCGGGCGTCTCGTTGTGCAGCAGCAGCGATGGCGCTTCGGTCCACCAGCTCGGCAGGAACAGATCGAGCCGGCCATCAAAGTCATAGTCCGCGGATGGGCCGGGCGCCGAATAAATGATCGTCCTGTCCTGCAGGATCTTATCGAACAGTGCTCCCGAGCGTTGCACCGCCTTGTCATCCGGCGCCGGGAATGCATTCACCTCCAACGCAGCCGCATGGAATTTCGGGACACCTCCCGGGACACATTCCGTAATCTGCCGGAAGATCACCGGATGCGGCCGCCCGTCGGCGAATTTGACGATGCTCGTCGCAATATCGGGACGGCCATCGTTGTCGAAGTCCTGGATCTCGACATGCGGCGCTTTCATCGGCAGCGGTACAAGCCCCGCCTGCTCCGTGACGTCCTCAAACGTCGGCACGCCGTCATTGATTCCGCGGTTCAGGTACAGCCGGTTAGCCACTGGGTCCACCCACGGCCGTTCGTAGTGCTGGCCGATCACCACGTCCAGGAGGCCGTCGCGGTTGACGTCGCCGAAGGCCACGCCGCAGACCATGTTGTCTCCGCCGGACGATGGCCAGGCGAACGTGTCGCGGCTGCCGGGCGCTTCGCGAAGTGTCCCGCTTCCCTCATTCAGGAACAGCCGGTTGCCGCCGCCGCTGGAGGCGAGGAAAAAGTCCGGCCGGCCGTCGTTGTTCACGTCAGCCGCTGCCACACCCAATCCCGGAATCCCCTCCGGAATACCGGCCTCCCGCGACACGTCGGCAAACTGCAGCCCGCCCCGGTTGTGGAACAGCCGCGAACTCTTCGTGGGCGAACCGTTGTAGCCCGGGTTCGGGTCCTCGCCGACGAGCAGCTCGAGCAGTCCGTCGCCGTCGTAGTCGAGCACGGCGACGCTGCGGCCGCCGAACTCCGGCGGGCACGCGCCGTTTTGCTCCGATACGTTCGCAAACTTCCCGCCTCCGTCGTTCCGGAACAGGCTGCAGCCGGCCAGCACGCGGCCGGTCCGCTCCGCCAGCCGACTTCGGGCCGGTCCCGGCATGCTGGCGACGTACAGATCCAGGTCGCCGTCGTTGTCCAGGTCCGCGAAGACGATTCCCGTGGCGCGCGTCGAGATCCGCACGCTTTCCTGATCGTCGAGGACGAACCGCCCTTGCCGGTTCAGCAGCAGCAGATTCGGCGGCCCCTCCGAGTGAAACGTCCCGACGTACAGGTCCAGCCAGCCGTCGCCGTCGAGGTCTCCCCAGGCGGCGCCGTGGCCGTGGATGCCCGCGACCAGCGGCAGCAGGCCGGTCTCGGTGCCCGTGTCGCGGAAGACGAATGCCGGCTCGCTCCCACCGTGACCCGCGCGCTCCTGCGCCGACGACGATGCGATCAAGACCCCGAACAGGAAAGACTCGAGCGGTACGATGACAATTCGCCATGAGCATCGCACCGACAGAAAGTTCATACGATCCTCCGGGGCTGAGCGCAGAATCGACTGAATATCGACCCAAAGCAAGTCGTCCGGACAGCGATTCAGCATACCACGCCGTCTATTAAACTCCGACAGTGTGTCGACTGATTCGCAGGCAGTCATTCAATGCAGCGCCTCGCGCACCCGCAACCACTCGGATGGAATCCCGGCGATCCCCACGAACCCGGCGACAATTCCGCACACAATCGCGCAATTCGTATCGCAGTCACCACCGACTTCTACCGTACTGAGGAGCGCTTCCCGGAAGTCGCCGAGGTTTTCACAGGCGCTCCAGATACAGAAGGGGACCGTATCCTGTGCCGAGACGTCCGCGCCGTTGCCAACTTCCCGTGCTGCCTCAATGTTCGTTGCGCGCGACAGATTG
>CAZWGW010000926.1:0-295 GCA_964633565.1 uncultured Planctomycetaceae bacterium | reverse complement strand
GTGTGCAGACGGGACTTCACGGTGCTTTCCGGTGTGACGTCGACGACGGATTGCCAGATCTGCTCTGCCGCATGCGAAGCCGATCTGCCGCGTGCCGAAACTGCTGCTCCGGTCGCAATCGCCACCGCAATCGCCCCCGCAACACCCTCGGGATGAAAGTGCGTCACTCGGGCCGACCGTGCTGCGTTTTCCGGGATCGAACCCGGGTCATCTGCAAAGTAGGCGCCCAGCGGGGCAACGCGCATCGCCGCCCCGTTCCCGAATGAACCGTGTCCAAATGCATTTGGCGACAGGT
>CAZWGW010000925.1:0-3118 GCA_964633565.1 uncultured Planctomycetaceae bacterium | reverse complement strand
AAATACCAGGATTGTGTCGCTGAGAATACTGGATGTCGGCTGAGATGTATTGACGAGCGACTGAGCGAATCCAACTGCTCCCGGTCCACCCATACCAATTTGGCCACCCGCTCCCAGTGCGGTGACGCCGTTGCCGAGTGGTGGTGAATTGCCAATCGGGCTGTTGATGATATCTCCCGGCGCCGACAGGAAGAGCGTGCCGATGATACTGGCAAGTGAAAGCGTATCGGGATCAGCGGCGAGGAACGCGCCGCCATCGGCCGCCGCGTGCTGCTCCGTAATAAATGCGATACCTGCGTCGAAGGCCGTCACAAAGCCCCCGGCGGAAACCCCGGTGATGTGGCCCAGAAGCGCTGTAACGACGACTACGCGCAATGGGGTGGCGGCCGTCGAATTCGGACCGTAGACGGGATTTGTGACGCCATCGGTCAAACTGTCATAGGTGTCAATCGAGACCGTGGCAAAGGTGGGGCCAGCGCCGATGATGTTGGTATAGGCCCACGATTGGGAACCCGTGGAGCCGACAATAATGTTGGCCTGCGGGCCCGTTCCACCTGCGGTGGTCTTTGCGAGGGCAAAGTCGCCATTCGTTGTAATGTACACCGCCTTTGCGCTGTTCGCAGAGGCGAGGCAAAAGCCAACAGCCAGAGCGAGTCCGGCAAATTTGCGAATCATTTTTTCTTCCTTCGTCGGTTGTGTTGAATTGCCGTCACGACATGTGGCGACAACCGTTGAGACCGGCTCTGCAGACGCAGAGCCTGAAACAAATTCAACTCACAAACCGTGGAGGACGAAAGACGCCCGACAGAAACGCCGGCGGCAGCCACACCTTTCCGGCCACGCCAATCCGCTGCACCACTTGTGCATTTGCGGAAAGCTCATCATCCGCCGCCAGTGCACAGGCCGACGCAAAAGAACTGATCGATGAATTTGTCGGTAGTTTGGCGCCGGCATCGACAGGCGCATCACCGAATGCACGCTCAAACGGTGTACGAAGCAGCCAGTCCAACTCGTCCCGCTCCGCTTGATTCTGCGCCGGCCCAGCACCGCTGGAGTCGCAGTAATTCAGCAGTGCAACTGCAGTGGAGTCGGTCGCGTACACGTAGCCTGCCTTGGCAGCCGCGGGAGCAATCACTCCCGACGCGGCGAGCCACGCAAAGACGGACAGGATGTACCACCGGACGAACATGCCGACGCATTTTCTCCAACTAGACGACACTGATGTTACCCGGCCGAAACTCCGATCGCAAGCAAAACTGCAACAGATTTTCCGATTTTGTGCATTTTTGCAACGGGTTCATCGCGAAGGCACAATGGCCACAAAGGATCGATTCGAGTCGCGGAACTACGAGACCGCACTGGCAATTCGTTGCAACGTCATATTTGTCATGTGGTTTTATCGAATGGTGGTCGCGGCCGCGAGTTTTTCGTATTGCACGCGGTCGAGCGGATGCAGGTTTTCGGGCGCAAATCCCAAGTCCTCCGCCTCCTCCAGCGACGCCTTCGCGGCACCGATGTCGTGATTGCGCCATTGCGCCTCTGCCAGATGGAAATAGACCTCGGCCAATGGCCGTTCCGTGGAGGCCTGAGTCAGGACCGCCACCGCCTCGGCCAACCGTCCGGACTCCAGGAGCACAACCCCTTTTGTGTCAAGCAGTTCAGGGTATGGGCCAACTTTGCTGATTGCGGATTCGATGAGCGGCAGTCCCATCGTTGCCTGGCCGGTCCGGGCGAGGAGCCATGCCAGATTGTTGAGGGCAATGAGGTGGCCCGCGTTCAGATCCAGGATTCGGGTGTAGACCTGCTGGGCATCGACGTACTTGCCTTGGTAGTCGCGCACGTCCGCCAGCAGCCGGAGCAGTTCAATCCTGTCCGCGTCCGTCTCAGCTCCCTTGATCGCCTCATCGATCCGTGTGACCACCTGATCGGCATGCGTTTCATCCATCCGGCCGTGACGGACGAGTCCGACGACCGCGCCCACCACCGCCAACGGAGGCAGATCTCGCCATCGTTCTTCACAGATCGTAAATGCCTCCTCGTGCCGGTCCCGTCGAGCGAGATAGCGGACCAGCGACAGGACCGCTTCGGGCCGGGCTGAATTGGCGGCATATTCCCGATAGAGGTCTTCCGCCAACGGCGCCTGCCCGATCTGTTCAATGACCATCGCGGCACTATTGAGCAATTCGGTCCGCAGTTCCGCCACCAGGTATTGCGCCTGCCCCAGCGACTTGAGTGCCGCGATCGCCTCCTGCGACTTTCCCTCCGCCGCCGACTTCTTGATGTCGGCCAGCACCCTGATCGCCACGTCGTCCTTTTGTTTGTCGGCCACCTCCGCCAGATGTCCGATCACTTCTGCGATGTGCTGTTCGTCGAGCTGTTCGATCAGTTCCTGTGCCGGGCGTCCGACGATCTGGGTGCGGACGAACTTCGACAGCATCACTGCGGCCGGTTCCGCGTTTCCCTCGGCGGCCATCAACCGTGTTTCGATCGCCTTGGTGCGATAAGAGTCCGGCTCTTTCGCGGCAAGGCGGCCGAAATACTCCCGCGCTTCCGACCGTTTCGCCTCATCTTCCTTCGAACGGCGCAACAGGCCGTTGGTGATCACCGTCAGCACGACGGCGTCGTCCGGGTAATCACGCAGCAGCGATTCATACTGCTCGCGAGCCTTTTCCCAATCCTTTTCATCCAGATCGTAGAGAGCCGCGAGCAGCAATCGCTCCTGCGGCGGCAGCGTCTGGAGTTTGGTCATCTCCTCGAGCGTCGCCTTTAGCGATCGTGCGTCTCCCGGGCCGTTCCTCTTGTCGAGGATGGCCGCCCGCGCCCGCAGACCGCGCACCTTCCAGTTGTCGTCTGGCCATTTGGCACCCTGCAGCAGACTGAGCGCCTGCTCGCTGTCGGCGCGCTGGCCGCTCGACGCCAGCGTTAGCGCCTTGGTGATCAGCACCTGCGCCCGCCCGGCATCCGTGATCGCCTTGTCGCCTCCAAGCAACTGGTCCAGCAGCTTGATTGCGTCGACGGGCCGCTGGCTGCGGGCGTGGTATTGAGCCACTGCGAACTGCAGATCGGAGTTGTCGGGATCTGTGGCCAGCGCCCGCTCATACTCAGCCAGCGCCAGACC
>CAZWGW010000924.1:0-3121 GCA_964633565.1 uncultured Planctomycetaceae bacterium | reverse complement strand
AATGTGGTTGTAGTCCAGACCCATCCACATGTCCGAGTGCATGTCCACGACGAGGATGTCGAGTCGGCCGTCGCCGTCGTAATCGAACACTTTCGAGCCGATGGCCCCGAACGAGGTGCGTCCGAGCACGTCGCGCGTCGCGTCCGCAAAGCTGCCGTTCCCCAGGTTGCGGTAGAGCTGGTCCGGGCCGAACATGCTCGTGACGAAGACGTCGAACCAGCCGTCCTCATCGTAATCGAGAACGGCCACGTCGCTGGACCAGCCGCGGCCTTTGAGCTGCGCGCTGTCGCTCACGTCGGTGAACGTGCCGTCGTGATTGTTGTGGTACAGCAGGTTGTCTTCCCGGGGAGAGTTAATCACCGCGGCCAGCCCGTCGATCTCGCCCTTGCCGGAAAAGTAATGTCCCGCCTCGACGAAATCGGACGTCGTCCATTCCGCCGTGTTGACGACGTACAGGTCCAGCCAGCCGTCGTTGTCGTAGTCGAAAAACGCGGCCGTCTGCGAATGCCCGACGTGCGACACGCCCGCCTCGTCGGTGGCCACGTCGAATTCCCCGTTGCCCCGGTTGCGGAACAGCGTGTTCCCGCCGCGCGTGCTCGTGACGAACAGGTCCTGGTCCCCGTCATTGTCGTAGTCGGCAAACGTGGCGCCGTTGCAGACGCGGTCGCCCAGAACGACTCCGGCCTCGGCGGTCTGCTCCACGAACGTGCCGTCGCCGGTGTTTGCGAACAGGGCGTTCGGACCGAGCTGGTTCAGGAAATAGATGTCGTCATCCCCGTCGCCGTCATAGTCTCCGACGGCGACGCCGCAGCCGTGGTCGTACAGATTGATCTTGAACGTTTCGCCTTGCTCGCCGGGCAGAAAGGCCATCTGGAAGTTGAGCCCCGCTTCAACCGCCACGTCACGGAAGCCGGCGCTGTCGATCGCGGGCGTCGGCGGATTCCCGTCGTCGCCGCGATACAGGATGAAACCCAGGCCGCAGGCCGCCACGGCGCAGACAGTGAACACCAGCAGGTTGCGGTTCGAATTCTCGCCGGACATTACGGGCTCCCGGGATCGGCACTCCGCATGGTAGCAAACGGCCGCTCAGACCCCACCAGTCGGCGGCCGTGGGCGCCCGCCGCATGCCGGGACGCCGCCTCGTCCGTGGAGAACACGTGTACCCGGTTCCCCGTCACGGCGCTCGTGGCCACGGTGCTGCGCACATAACAGGCTGTCGCGGCGTCCAGTTCCGCGCCGCTCGTTTCATCCGTGACGAGGATCCGCACGGGGCGGGAACCACTCTCCTGCAGCCACAACTCGGCGCAGCGGACGGAGCAGAATTCATGCGTCGTGCCGGATCGCTCGACGATGCGCACGCGGTAGATCGGCTCCAGAGGCAGGCCGTCCCACTCGCAACCCGGGGAGTGCTGACCGCGCAGTGCATGGGCGACGAACGGCAGTGCGGCGACGACGGCCAATCCGATCAGGCCGTTCCACCACCACGAGTGCGGGATCGCGCGGGACCCCTCCGGCCCGGATTCGGCTGGATGGGATTGACTCAAGGCCATACTCACGGATGAGGCAAGGCTTCCGGACTTCCGGTCACGCCAGAAGCAACTCCATCGAAATCAGCAGCAGTGCGGCCGCATACCCGAACGCGGCGACAAACGACAGGCGTGCGACAAACGCCGGCAGGAATGAGCGCGTCTGATCGCAGCGGCCGAAGCGGTGCGCGATGCACGACCAGCCGACGCTGAAGCAACCGAGCAGATACAACGGGGCCGCCGCCACGGATTCGGGAGCCGCGGACACCAGATCATACGGACAGTGATGGAACGGCAACCCGAGGATGGCGGGCGCGGCGACTTCGATCAGGAACAACAGACCGATCGGTATCGAGAGCAGGCCGCCAGCGTCCAGCGGCCAACGCCGGTACACCGGCGGTGGTGATACCGGCATCACGGCGTACGCCAGCAACCCGGCAACGAGCGCCAGATTGACGGTGTAAAACGTCGCGACCAGATAGTGCCGCTGATCGGCGCTGACCCGGATTCGCGGGGTGAACCGCTCGGCCTGACGGACCGATTCGGCGCCCGTCGTGCAGCAACCGCTCGCCGGCCGGACCTCCGTCCGCGGAATCACGAAATAGGCCGCTTCGACGACGGAATCGGCCAGTGAAAGCCCTCCGGTGAGCGCAAACGCCACGACGACGCGGCCGAAGAGCGGCGCGGTCGCCGTGCGGCGGTTGATCAGATACAGCACGTAGCCCGCTCCGCTGCTGAAGACCACCAGGGGTTTGAGCCATTGCAGGCCGGCGGCGAGAGTGGGGAGGAACCGGCTGGCCCGGAGGGTCCCGGCCCCGATCTGCGTGACGCCATAAATGCACATGACGCCGGGCCATTCGCGGACGCTGCTCTGGAGGTACAGATACAGAACCGGCCAGGAGGCGACATTAAGGCCGATCAGGACCGTGCCGGACAGGAACAACAGCGTGAAGCGGTTTTCGGGGACGGTCGCCTGGTCCGTGCCTGCCACCCGTCGGGAGAGTCGCCACGCCGCCACACCGATCACGACAACGGCCACGGCCAGCAGCAATCGCAGGGCGCAGAGGAAGCCGCCGAGAACGGCGTAGCCGTTAAGAAACATACCGCTGTCAAGCCTTTACGCCACTGCGGCCGGCACGCAATCGATCGCGGCAACGCGACTCGCCGGGCGTGCGCCGGGACGGAAATGAGGCCAAAGCAAGCAGTTACACAGTGGAGGATAAGGGACTCGAACCCTTGACCTTTTGGCTGCCAGCCAAACGCTCTCCCAACTGAGCTAATCCCCCCAGTTCTCACCATCCGGCCGGCGTTCTCCGAAACGCCATGATGCATGACCGCCGGCTTCAAAATGTCGCCGCAGCCCCCAACGATTTCGGCAGTCGACCAGTCCGGCATGAGCCGAAACCAAGGCAGAGCCGTAAAATCTGGCTCAAGAGGCGCGACCCGACATTACCTGTCAGTCCGTCTGGCTGTCAAGACACGCTGCGGCCGAACAGGTTCCTGAGTGGTCGTTGAGAGTCTCGCGTGACATGTCCTGGCTGGACTCCTGAACCGCTGTGGTGCGGGAGCGTCCTGGACGCGCGGCGCCCATCGAT
>CAZWGW010000923.1:0-3128 GCA_964633565.1 uncultured Planctomycetaceae bacterium | reverse complement strand
GGCAGGTCGATCACATTCTCGCCCGCCGTCACCTCTTTCTCCAGGGTCGTATTCCTGTTGAACTTGTCGGGGATACGCTCCGGCATGCCGCCGCTCACCGAACCGTCGTCTTCCACCGTCGGCTCTTCGAACGTGGTGATGACGACCTTGTGCTTGCCGATTTTTGCCCCCTTTTCGTCCCGTTTGTACACGAGTTCGTACTGCCCGGAGGCGTCCGAGATCGCCTCGGACGTCTGGCCGCCGCCGACCGGGCTGAAATAGATCCGGGCCATGCCGACGGGCTGTCCATCCAGCGTCACCGTGCCTTTGACGGTCCCGGTTTCCGGCTTGTCCGAGTCATCCCCGCAGCCGAAACAGGCGGCGACCAGCACGGCCGCCGCCACCCCGCCTGTCACATTCCGCATCCACCGCTCCTTGATTCAAAATGGGACTCGTGAGCGTCGGTTGCCGTCGAAACTCGACACGTTCAGAATTCGCCGACGGGCTGCCGGTCGTAAATGTCGATCAGCCGTTCGTACGTGCTGTCGACGCCCGACGTGGCGTTGTTGTGGTCGATGTTTTCGCTCACGAACCGCACCGCGCCGTCGGCCAGCAGGAAGAACGCCCCCCCTTCGTGGGCGCTGCTGAATCCCCGGCTGCAATTGGCGCAGGTGTCGTTCAGCCGGTACCGGCCGCAGGCCATGTTGTACACCAGCCCCTGCCGGCTGTGGTTCTCCGAGTCGTCGCTGCAGCCGTAGACCGTGGCGGCGCGCAGCGTCACGTTGTTGATCGTCCACGCCCGCTCGCCGACGGCGAACACGTTGCTGGTGCCGTCGCCGATGTCGCGGACCTGCGTGCAGCGCAGGCGGCCGCTGGGATCGGTTGCGCTCCCCAGGCGTTGCGCCCGGCCATAGACGCCGTTCCAGTTGTCCCGTTCCAGTTCCCACGGATGGTTCGAGCCGACATAGTTCGAGGTGGCGACGGCGACACAACTGGCATTCGTGCAGTTGGCCCCGCCGCCGCCGGCCAGCGTCGGCACGCGGAGCTGATCGTTGGTCTGCGGTCCGACGTCCGTCGGGCACCGGTACACGGCCAGCGGCTTCTGCATTTCCGACAGGGTCGCCGGATTGCTCGTCCGCTGGGGGAGATTGTACGGCGAATTGACCTGCAGAATGTTGTACAGCGGCCCCTGATCGACATACGGCAGCAGGTACACGGGCCAGGCCCACAGGCCGCAGTCCCCGGCCGGGCAGTTGTCCTGCCACGGATCGGAGCCCATGTGCCCCGGCGGAAAATGTTTGTAAACGTCGTGATAGTTGTGCATCGCCAACCCGATCTGGTGCAGGTTGTTGCGGCACTGGGTGCGCCGGGCCGCCTCCCGCGCCTGTTGCACTGCCGGCAGCAGCAGGGCAATCAGAATGGCGATGATGGCGATCACCACCAGCAGTTCAATCAGCGTGAATCCTCGTCGCCTCATGGTACTCTCCAATGATCGGATGGGAATGGAAACGGGCGCTCCAAGGCGCAGGGGGAATCCGCCCCGGTCAGGGAGTCGATATCAGTTCAATCGCATGTTCCGACAGGCCCTCCGGAGGGATCGTCAGGCTCAGGCCCGAAGTCTTCGGGTCGGCATACTGCACCGGGAGCACATTCTTCATGCTGCTGGGGGGCGGGGACTCCGCCGCGTGCGCGGCGTCCTCGCCGAAGTCCTCCGGCTTCCAGGCCCCCGCGCCGCCCGATTCCACCGATTTTGTCACGGCGATCTGGTAGGCCCCGGGAACGGCGCCTTCCTTCATGGGAAACGATTGCAGTCGGAATTTGCCGTTGCTGCCGCTGATTGCACTGGCGGCATAACCGGCCGTGTCGCTCGGGGAGAGGACAATGGAGGCCCCCTCGAGGGGCTTGCCGTCCAGAGTCAACACCCCCTCGGCGGAGACCGTCTCGGGCAGGTCGTCCGTCCCGTCGTCAGCGGAACACCCGATGAGCGGCGCTATCCCCATCAGGACCAGGATGAACGCAATCGATTTCAATGGACCCTCCCCCGCGTTGGAAGTGCGTGCTGCCGCAACCGGGACGCGCCGCGGCTAGAATTCACCGATGATCTCGCCGCCGTTTTTGGTCCCCAAAGCGCCCCAGATGCCGTACGGGCTGGGGCCGCCGGCCGTATCGGCGGGCGCGACGACCGCCTGGTTCCCGGCGTTGATGTTGTTGCTGACGAACCGCACGGCGCCGTCGCCCATCAGGCAGAACACGCCGCCGGTGTGCTCGCTGGTGGCCGTCCAGATCCCGGGACCGTAATGTCCGCCGCCGTTCTGCCAGGCCGTGTCGCCGATCAGGCAGACCGCGGAGTTTGGAGGCAGGATCGTATTCATGCCGTGGAAGTAGGCCGTGCCGTCGGCCCAGCGATAACCGGCAGCAGTGTCGCTGGTAAACGGCGTAGCCGCCGGGACGTAGCTCGACCCCCCCCACAGCGCGGCGCACGTCGCGGGAATGAACGTGGTGATGTCGCCGCCGGCCGCCATCACCATGCCGCGGTCCCTGACGTCGAACGGCTTGGAACGCTCCGACATGGCGATCGTGTTGCTGCTGCCGTCGACGATGTCCCGGAAACTGGTGCACGCGTTGCGGCCGAACATCCCGCGGTTCGGCTGGGCATAGACGAACGGCACGCCCGGGGTGCGCTCGGCCGCATCCCAGATCCCGCGGATGTAGCTGTCCCCGCCACAGAAGGCGTAACTGTATGTCCCCTGCGTGGCACGGTTGTCGGGCGAACGGGCACCCGAATCGATGTCGCTGGGGCAGTTGATGAGAGCCAATACCTGGCGCCAGGTGTTGTTATTGGTCCACGGCGCCTGCTGCGCCCCCATGATCTGGTTGACCAGCGGCGTCTGATCGAAATACGGTCCCAGGACCACAAAGGCGCTGAGCCGGTTGCGGTGTCCGAAGTTGGCGATCGTCCCGCTGCCTCCCTGGCGCGCGGGAAAGCGGTTAAAGACATCGTGATAGTTGTGCAGCGCGAGTCCCAGGTTGTGCAGGTTGTTGCGGCACTGGGTGCGCCGCGCCGCTTCGCGCGCCTGCTGCACGGCCGGCAGCAGCAGCGCGATGAGGATCGCGATGATCGCGATCACGACCAGGAGTTCGATCAGCGT
>CAZWGW010000922.1:0-3130 GCA_964633565.1 uncultured Planctomycetaceae bacterium | reverse complement strand
ATCGGGACCCCCGCGAGCCCGTACCGGCTGAAATCCTCGCCTCCCATGGAGCGATCCGACGCAACCACTTTTTCAGCGCCGAGCGCGGCAGAAAGTGCGGGCGTGATGCGCGCGACGAGCGCCTCGTCGTTGAACACGGCCGGAGTCCATTCTGTGAATTCGACCACCGGCTCGGGCGCTTTGTACGTCGCTGCCACACCTTTGGCCTTGCGCTCGATCGACGCCTTGATCTGCTCCCGGACCTTCGGGTCGTAGCTGCGGATCGTGATCTGCAGATGACACGTATCGGGGATAATGTTGTGCTTCGTCCCCCCATGAATCGAACCGACCGTGACAACGGCCGGCTCCAGCGGGGACAGCTCGCGGCTGACAATCGTCTGCAGCGACAGCACCAGTTCCGCCGCCTGCACGATCGGGTCGATGCACCCCTGCGGAAACGACCCATGGCCGCCGCGCCCCTTGACCGTAATGTCGCAACTGTCGACGCTCGCCAGCGCATATCCGCCGCGGTAGCCGACAAATCCCGCCGGCAGGGTCGCGTCCACGTGCGTCGCCAGCGCGAAATCGGGCTTGGGAAAGACCCGGAACAGTCCGGCTTCCAGCATCAGCTTGGCGCCGCCCCCCCGTTCCTCGGCCGGCTGACCGACGAACATCAGCGTCCCCGACCACTGCTCGCGATGGGTCGACATGTACAGCGCCGTCGCAATCAGGTTGGTGATGTGAATGTCGTGCCCGCAGGCGTGCATCACGCTCACCTCGGCCCCCGCCTCATCCGTGGCCTTGACGGTTGACGCGTAATCGAGCCCCGTGTTCTCCCTGATCGGGAGGGCATCGAGATCGCAGCGCCACATGACCGTCGGCCCCGGACCGTTTTTCAACAATCCGACGATGCCGTGGCCCCCCACTTCGGTGGTGACGTCGCAGCCGGCGGCCTGCAGCTCGCTGGTCAGTCGAAGGGCGGTCTCTTTCTCGTAGTACGACAGCTCCGGATGCAGGTGGAAGTGTTGATAGAGTTCCACGTACCCGTCGAGCCGCGAGTCAATCCATTCCGCGGGCGTTTCGGCCCGCACCAGTCCACCACCGGAGATCGCCGACAGGGCGACGACAACGAGTTTCCGCGCCGTTCCGGGACGTCTGTGGCACACGGGCATAATGCCGCTCCTTCCACGAGATTTCAGGCGGTGTGTCGGGCGCCACGATAGCACATCCGCCGGGACCATCCCACAGTCTGACGATCTGCCATTGACGACATGGGACTGGTTGCGAAAAGGCGTACACCCTCTTTACCATCGAGACCGTTGTCCCGGGCCTCCCGCACTGCAGGAAACAGGAGACACGCCATGGTCAAGACCGCCTCGACAATGCTGCCGCTGGGGAGCACCGCGCCTGATTTCTCTTTGCCGAACGTCGACGGCAGGACGGTCACCCGCGAGGACTTTACAGCCAGGCCGCTGCTGGCGGTCTTCATGTGCAACCACTGCCCGTTCGTGATCCACATCCGCGAACAGTTCGTGAAGTTCGCAAAGGAGTATCAGGGGAAGGGGCTGGCGGTCGTCGGCATCAGTTCCAACGACGTGTCGACACACCCGGACGACAGCCCCGCCCGCATGAAAGAAGATGCGACGAAATTCGGTTACACGTTCCCGTATCTTTACGACGATTCGCAAGGCGTTGCCAAGGCGTACCAGGCGGCCTGCACGCCGGATTTCTTTCTGTTCGACAAGCAGCACAAGCTGGTCTACCGCGGCCAGTTCGACGACAGCCGCCCGCAGAGCGGCATTCCGGTGACCGGCCAGGACCTGCGTGCCGCATGCGACGCCGTGCTGGCGGGGAAGCCGGTGCCCACGATGCAGAAGCCGAGCATCGGCTGCAACATCAAATGGAAGGCCGGGCAGGAGCCGAAGTATTTCACCGGGCAGCCGGCGGTCTGAATCAGGCAGATTCTGTCGAATTCGGCGAGCGGCGGCCGTAAGGCCGCTGAACGGAAGTGGCATGCAGCGGAAACGCTCGATTATCTCAACGTCTCCGACGTGCCGCCGAGCTGATGCTCAAAACAGTTGTGCAAACGTCTCCTTCACCGCCTTGATCCCCGCGTTGAACAGCCGCACGTCGTTCGTCGGCGAGAGCATCGTGCACCCTTTCTCCACCGCCATCGCGGCGTGCTCCGGAGTCGGCGTCACCGCTCCCCAGTGCTTGCCGTGCTTGCGGCAGGCGGCCGAGACCTTGTCGATCGCGGCCAGGCATTTCGGGTGCAGAAACTGCCCAGGCACGCCCAGCGCCAGGCTCAAATCGGCCGGGCCGACGAACAGCAGGTCGACACCGTCGATCGCGGCAATCGCGTCGCTCTCTTCCAGGGCCTGCAGCGTCTCGATCTGGATCGCAACGAAATGCTCACGGTTGGCCCGCTCGCACAGTTCGGGGAGCGGCGCGAGGCCGAACCGGCCGTCGAACCCGCCGTTGTTCAGTCCCCGTCGGCCGCGCGGAGCGAACTTGCACCACTGCACGAACTGCTCCGCGTGCTCGGCCGACTCAATCTGCGACCCCATCACGCCCGCCGCCCCGGATTCGAAGCAGCGGGTCACGGAGGCATAGTCGGTCGGCGGCAGGCGGACAAACGACTCGATGCCAACCGCACGGCCGGCGAGCGAGGCGACTTCGATGTCGCGGACTGTCAGACCGGCGTGTTCGACGTCGATCCAGAACGCGTCAAAGCCGCCGTGATTTGCCAGGATCTGAATCAGGTTGTGATGGAACACACGGCTGACGGCGTAGGTGACGAGGCGGTCGCCCCGGTTGACGCGGGTCTTGAGAGAGTCGGGCATGTCGTGGAGGATGGAGTGTCGGGGTGTGGGAGTATGGGGGTGTGGGAGTAACGGAGTGACGGCAAGGCGTCCTACTGGTCTCCCCCATACTCCCATACTCCGACACTCCCAGACAACTCTGCCGCGAATCGACGTCGATCCCGCAATGAGCGTTACCGAAACCACCGTCAAAAACATCCTCACTCGCACCACCGGCTTCCTGCGCACGGTGACCTCACATTCGCTGCAGCCGTACCGGGGGTGCTCGTTCGGCCACGCCCTGTGCGGCGTCGGCTGCTATGTCCGCCACAACGGCCACGTGACTCGCG
>CAZWGW010000921.1:0-3132 GCA_964633565.1 uncultured Planctomycetaceae bacterium | reverse complement strand
CTTCGGCCGGCGGCGGTAGCGATCTCTGATTTTCAGAACTGAGGTTGTGGCCTGAAGGCGCTACAGATGGCGGAAGGCGACAGTGACGTAGCGATCTCTGATTTTCAGAACTGAGGTTGTGGCCTTCCCTCGCGAGTTGCTTGAGGAGATCAACGGAGAAAAAGCCGCCGGAACCCTGCCATGATTCCGGCGGCTCACCCCGCCTGCTTTTGGGCCGTTGACTATGACGGTCCTTGCTCGCTCTCTGATTCCACGATCCCCATCAGCCGCTGATACGCTTCGCCCGGCGCCCACTCGCGGCGAATTTCCAGGCACGCCGCCTCGATCTCCTCCGGCGTCGGGTCCGGTTCACGCTGCGAACACGGGCCGCAGACCAACTCGTCGTTGACCAAGACCAGCGGCGCAACCGTCTCCCGCTCACATCGTTCGCAGATATAGACCGGCCTTGCTGGCGGCCCGCACGTCCGGCAGTATGCCTGATCCGGCGTGGCCGGAAAGTAACGGCAGCCGCACAGCGGACAGGTCAGGCGGTCGGTGAGGATCATGCCGCGCCCCTTACCGGCGAGACTCCCTGACTCGATTTCTGGCCAGCCAGAGCAGCCACTGCGAGACGTTGGAAAAGCCCTCTCGCTCCGCCTGGGCCTGGAACTCGTCCCGATCGCTCTTGGGCAAGCGAATCTGTAGGCGGGCGTCGGCTGGTTTCTTCCGCGGCTTCATGCGCGGAATTTCCCAGAATCTTCAAAATCTTGCAATCCGACTCCTGCCGCTGTACGTTACGCTCCGTTGGGAGTTCTTTGTACTCCATTCGGAGACAAAAAAAGTGCCGTACCAACTCAGCCGCGATGCCGTCCCGTGGACGCTGTTCACTTTGGCCACCGTCGCCCTGATCGTGGCCCTCGCCCACAAGTCCCCGGCTCCCGACTCCGGCGACCGCTGGCAAGAACTGACCAGCCAGAACGCCGCCGCCAATAAATGCTTTGAGCTGGTCGACCGGCTCGAAAGCGAGATCGTCGCCAAAGACGACCGGATTGAGGCGCTGGCCCGGCGGGTGGAGAAACTGGAAGCGGAGTTGGCGGCTCATGGGGTCACGGCTCCGGAGTGAGGTTTCCGCGCCTGCCATAGCTGGCCGTTCTCCCACAGGTGATGCCGCTCGATTGTCAGGCCCACGTCGATCAGCATGCCTCGCATTGCGGCCGGATCGATCAGAATCAAGTGGCTGTGTTGATATGCGATTGGATCGGCGTAGTTCGGGTGCGGCCGCGGCGTTTGGATTTGCAGCACGCCACCTGGCAAGACTGCGGCGGCGAGTTCGCGCAGATGCCCTCGGTGATCTGGGACGTGCTCGATTGTCTCCCGGCTGATGACGGCTCCGAACCTTCGTCCGATCTCCACGGCGGAGAACTCCGTCCCGATTGTCACCCGATCGCCGGCGAGCAGCGGATTGACATCCCACCCGCGAACATCCCAGCCGTCAGATTCTAGGCGCTGCATCATCGCACCCTCGTTGCAGCCGACGTCCAAGGCGGACCGTTCAGGCAGATCGGCGTCCAGCCAGTCGACGTTGTTGGAGCAGTGCAGCCGTAGCGCGTCCATTGAAACCTGCTGGTGCCCGATGTAGCCGGCATTCTGATAGATTGCGGACACGTCGCGATATTCCAAATCCGAAGTCATGCAGCCACAGCGGGCGCATTCAAAGAATCGAGCATGCCCCGCAAGGCAACGGTAGACAGTGTCGGCACTCCGGCAGTGCCGGCAGGCCGGTGGAGTCTCAGCCGATTCCCAGCGGTTGCCGTCTGTCGTCAGGCCCACGAACGGCGACAGCGAAACGATCCGGCAACCGTAGTGGGCCTGCAAGGCGTCTCGGATTCGCCGCGCCTGTTCAAGATGCTCCGGGATGAACCGCTTATAGAAACTGCGGTCTGTCGGCTGGAGATCGTATCCGGGGTAATGCAGTTCGCCGTTGATCGTGCCACCGTCGACGCCGACCAAGTACACGGCGCCGGCCCCCATTTCGCAGGCCAAGTGCATTGCCGTTCCCAGTGTGGACAGCGACACCAGCAGCTTGCCGGAACCGATCACGGACAGGTCGACGTCATGCCCGCCGCCGTTGTCGGCATGGCTGAAGTAGATCGCGCCCTCGATATTGTTCTGCGGGCAGGCGTGATTCCCACAATCGAACTCAGCCAGAATCAGCGGTATCCCGGAATCGGCCGCGGCTTGAGCATTCAGCGATCCCTTGCGAACGGTGTACGTCGTCGGGATGCGGCGATAAACATCATTGACGCCGATTGTGATGCGGTCCTCGAAAAACTCCGGGTCGATGAATCCGACCGACGCGGCGGACCCGATCACGTAGATGTCCGCCCCGCGATGGATGCCGCGGAGATCGTCTAGGCTGCGGAACATGCCAGCGCCTCCAGATCGGCTGAAGAATCAACGTCAAAGAACGGGCCGGGCTCGTGAATGACGGCCGCACGGCGAAGCCCCGGCGTCGACAGCAGCGTCCGTCCAAGCCGCGGCAGCACATCGGCCCGGAACGCCATGCCGGCGGCAGTGATCACGTAGAGCGACGGAAAATTTTGTGACCATTCATCGGCCCGGCCCGGATGGAACTCCGCGAGGTTCCCGTCGACGGCGCGCCACGGGTGAAGTCGAGTCGGAATCGGCATCACGGATTGGGCATAGTCTGCCCCGGCGCGAACGGCTTCAACGAGCCGGCCCACAATCCCCGGCGGCGCAAAGGCCGTGTTGCCGTAGATCACGACGACGATATCCGGTGGATCAAGAATCGAACCCAGCACGAATTCCGCCATGCGGGTTTCCGTGATGTCGGCATGGGCCAGCGACAGCGGCTCCTGAACGGTTTCGCAGCCTTCGGATTTGGCGAGGCCAAGTGTCTGCTCGTCTTCCGATAAAACGATAATCCGGCGGTCCGCGTCTCCGTCCCGAGCGTTGGCGATCGCATGGCACAGCAACGGGCGGCCGTTGACAACGGACAGGCATTTCCCCGGCAGGCGGCTGGAAGCGTAGCGGGCGGGGATCATGACGGCGGCGGTCAGCATGGGCAGAACTCCGCGCGGACCGGCCCCGAAGCCTGATGATCGATCACGTAAAAAAACACCGCTAAACTTC
>CAZWGW010000920.1:0-3133 GCA_964633565.1 uncultured Planctomycetaceae bacterium | reverse complement strand
CAGCCGGTCGTACAGCCGGCCCCAGGCATGGATCGCATGGACGGCGAGGTCGGCCGCCAGCAGTTCCTGGTCCTTCGGCAGCCGCAGGGCGGCGTTCCGGCGGGAGTCTTCGATGAAGAAGGCCACGCGTCGAATTCTCTCATCGGCCGCGATGAACGCCTGCAGTTCCGACTCCGAGACACCCTTGAGGGCCAGTTCGATGTTGGTCAGGACCTGCGCCCGCTGCGGTCCCAATGCCGACAGCACTCCCTCCAGTTTCTGGAACAGTTTGTTCTCCGCCTCCGCGGCGCCGTGACAGCCGATGAATGAGTGCAGATCGTCCGTGCGGGCGAGGATGTCGGAGACCTTTTCGAGGAACGCGCCCCATGTCGCAGCCGAATTCGCATCGCTGCTGACGGCCGGCAGGCGCTCCGACTCATCGGCCAGCGCGGCCAGGCCGGCGCGATACGTGTCGAGCACGTGGCCGAACTCGTCCGTCTGCGGGTGGGGATAGAGGACGTCGAGGTCCCAGGTGAGGGGGAATGGGGCAGTCGTCGACATAGCGTGGCCGGTGGTGGACAAGACGGATTGGTGGTTTGGTGTCTGGTGCTTGGTGGTTTGGCGAGCCCCCGCAGTACGATACTGAATGCATTAAGCGTGAACCATCGCACACCAAACACCTTGCACCAGTCACCAAACCCCCATGCCGCTGACGCGCCCCACGATCCTGATGTGTCCTCCGGACTACTACGGGATCGAGTACGAGATCAACCCGTGGATGAGCCGCAGCCGGGCCAGCGATTCGGCACTTGCGCGGGAGCAATGGCGGTCGCTGCACGATCTGCTGGTTTCGCTGGGGGTCGACATCCGGCTGATGACGCCGGTGCCGGGGCTTCCCGATCTGGTGTTCACAGCGAATGCCGGACTCGTCTGGCACGAGACGGTGTTCCTGTCGCGCTTCCGGCACGCCGCCCGGCAGGGAGAGACGCCGGTGGATGCCGCTTGGTTCGCGGCCAATGACTTCCAGACGGTGAAGCTTCCTGACGCCTCCGGAATCGAGAATCTCTCGCCCGCCGCACCACTCACTACTCGCTACTCACCACTCTGCTTTGAAGGTGCGGGCGACGCCCTGTTCTGCGGCGAGACACTGTACGGCGGGTACATCATCCGCAGCGACGCCCGGGCGCTGCAGTGGGTGGCCGGTGAAATGGGGTGCCGGGTCATCCCGCTGCAACTCGTGGACCCGCACTACCACCTCGACACGTGTTTCTGCCCGCTCAGTGCGACGGAGGCGATCTGGCATCCGGCGGCGTTCGATGAATACGGCCAGAAGGCGGTGCGCGAGCACGTGCCGGAGTTGATCGAGGTCGAGGCGGAGGAGGCAGCGCGATTCGCCTGCAATGCGGTGGTGGTCAGAGCAGAGGGGAGAGAGCAGAGAGCAGAGGAGCCGGGTGCTCACGTCGTGCTCAACACGGGCTGTCCAAAACTTGAGGAGGCGCTCCGTGAGCGTGGTTTCACGCCACATGCGACGCCGCTGGATGAGTTCATCAAAGCCGGCGGGAGCGCCAAGTGCCTGACGCTGCGTTTGGACGGGGAGGATGCGGCCGTTTGGCCGAGGGGGCAGGCAGTCACCGAGTCGTAGTGGCGCCTGCCTGATTGGCGGGTGCATTCACAGCGGGAGACGGCTTCAACCGCCACTCCTTCTCGACAATCAACCGCGCCCCGCGCCGGAACGACAGGTACGACCACGCCCAGCTCAGAACCACAAACACCCGGTTGCGGAAGCCGGTCAGGTAGTAGATATGCACGAGCAGCCACACGATCCAGGCGAAGAACCCGGCAAACTTGAATCCGGCCACTTCAACAATCGCCCGGCTGCGGCCGATCGTCGCCATCTGTCCCTTGTCAAAGAACACAAAGGGCTGCCGGGCCGCACCCGTGAGGCCGCCCCGGATCGTGCGAGCGACGTAGCGGCCCTGCTGCATGGCGACCGGCGCCGTCCCCGGCAGCGGCTTGCCTGCCGCGTCCTTGCACAATGCCTGATCGCCCGCGACGAAGACGTTGGGATAATTCGGGATTGTCAGATCGGGCGCCACGATGATCCGCCCCTGGCGATCGACCTCCAGGCCCAGCTTGCGGCCCAGCGGCGACGCCTCCACGCCGGCCGCCCAGAGCACGGTTGCGGCGCTGATCCGTTCCTCGCCGACGGTGACCCCCTGCGCGTCGACACTCGTGACGAGGCTGGACGTCCAGACCTGCACGCCGAGTTCCTCCAGATCCCGCACCGCGCGCGAGGCCAGCTTCTCGGAAAATGATGGCAAGATCCGCGGCCCGGCCTCGATCAGGATGACACGGGCGAGCTTGGAGTCGATGTTGCGGAAGTCCCGCGCCAGCGTGAAGCGGCTCATCTCGCCGATCGCGCCAGCCAGTTCGACGCCGGTCGGCCCGCCTCCGACGATGACGAACGTGAGCTGACGTTTCTGTTCGTTGCGGTCGGTCGCGCGCTCGGCCGTCTCGAACGCCGTCAGCACGCGTCGGCGGATTTCCGTCGCCTGTTCGACCGTTTTGAGACCCGGTGCGTACTCCTCCCACTCGTCGTGGCTGAAGTAGCTGTGCCGCGCGCCGCAGGCGAGGACGAGGTAGTCGTACTGCAGTTCGCCGCAATTGGTCACCGCCACCTGCCGCGCGAAGTCGACCGAAGAGACCTCCGCCT
Organism: uncultured Planctomycetaceae bacterium; assembly: GCA_964633565.1. Lineage (GTDB taxonomy): Bacteria > Planctomycetota > Planctomycetia > Planctomycetales > Planctomycetaceae > CAZWGW01. The sequence continues at coordinate 441 of CAZWGW010000920.1, read as the reverse complement.
GCAGGACGCGGACATTCTTCTGGCCGGAGAGGATGCTGCGGATCGGCGCGGCGATGTCGGCCGGACTGAGACCGGCCATGGCGACCTGGTACAGCAGCGGCTGGAAGAGATGGTGGTTTCGTTTGTCGACGAGCGTGATCCGCACGTCTCGCGCGGAGCGGAGCGACTTCGCGATGTTCAGCCCGGCGAAACCGCCGCCCACAATGACGATCTGTTTCGTATCGGCCATGGGGCGGGATTGTAGCTTCGCACGCGAACGCCAGCGAATGCGTCGTAACCCGACGCGTCAGCGAGGGACGGACGCACAACGACTCCGGCCCTCGCTGACGCGTCGGGTTTTGATGTCACGACACGGCGCAAGAAAACGCGGAGCGATCGAGGGGACCGATCGCTCCGCACGTGGGGCATTCATGCAGCAGCGTCAGTGGGCCGCCATGCCCG
>CAZWGW010000919.1:0-3134 GCA_964633565.1 uncultured Planctomycetaceae bacterium | reverse complement strand
GCCGGGATCTGCGCTGGAACTGTAACTGTTGTTGGTTACCTGGATCTGGTTGTCAATGCACCACTGCAGTGCAGAGATGATGTTGCTCCATGGTCCGCTGCCATTGGCATTGAGAACCTTGAGAGCGTAGATCCTTGCATCGGGTGCAACCCCCACCACGCCGGCATCGTTGTCCTCCGCAGCAATCGTTCCGGCGACATGGGTGCCGTGCCCGTTGTCGTCCAGCGGGTCCGCGTCTCGATTTACAAAATCCCAGCCTCCGTAGACATTTGCGTCGAGATCGGAATGGTTGTAATCGATGCCTGTGTCGAGGATTGCCACCTTGACGCCGGCCCCTCTGTGGCCTCCTTCCTGCGCGACCCCGGCACCGATTCGTCTTACGCCCCACACATTGTCCAGTTCCAGGTCCACTGCCTGAACTTCGAGGTCCGGTTCCACAACGGTCACATTCGGGTTCCTGCCAAGTCCGGCGATGGCCTGGACCGGAATACGTGCCGCCACGGCAGGTACGATCCAGAACGTCTCTTTGACAGTCCCGCCCTGTCCGCGAATGAGGGCGTGCTCATTGGGTCCCGGAGGGTTCTTGAATGCAATCAGCACATCTACTTGCGCCGGAGGCGCCGCCGTGGCTGACGTCCACGTGATCAGTGCAATCGCAGCAAGCAATAGGAAGCGACGTCCGTTGTAAGGCATGGAAGTTCTCCGCAGTCCGCAAGTGGTGAATCGGCGCACAATTCCGCCTCGGGAGGAAGGGGCCATCGCCGGTTTGGGGGCACTCGTTGCCAGGATCTGAGCAAACATCCATGTTCCGACGGCGATCGGCCGACACTGGAGAATACAACCGACCGGAACAACGGTCGGCGGTGCGGCCACCCAATCGAGTATGCAGAGAATGGCGCTGGGCCCGCTCTCTGTCAAGGCAGGAATCCTCCAAAGACTGGGAGGAATTGGAAGGTTTTGCGGCGCGGCACGTCAAATGCCAGGTCGGCTGGACCCGGGGCGAGCATCGACGCCTGCCCCTCAGACAGTTACGCGATGAATACGCGCTTTCGATGCGGCAGCACTTGAAGCGACCCGGACGCTTGAAGCGGCCGGGTCGCTGTGATGCGGTGCTGCCATGTCCGCTCGACGCCTACTTGCTGAACGAGTTTGCCGGCGTCTGTCCATCCCACACGAGGGGTGACGCCGAGACATCAGTCACCAGCGTCGAATAGGTGCCGGCTTTCGCATTGCTGACGATAAATGTCACTCGGCCATTACTGTCGGTCGTCCCTGACGTGGTCAGCACCGTGGTGCCGCTGCGCGTGATTTTCACGGATACGGCGCCGCCAGCCACCGGAACGCCGTTGGCGTCCACGAGTTGAATGGTGGCGTTCAGATGCTTGTTGTTCGATCTGCCACCGTACATCGAATAGGTAATTGACGCGACATACACGGGACCAGTGGCTGGCGGCGGCTCCGGAATGGGGTCCGGCCCTGGCGGAGGAGGGGCAGGGGCCGTCAGCGCCAGCGCCAGTGCGGCCGGCACGTCGACCAGGCCGAATCCATACCAGGTATCGCCGCCGGTTGCGCCGAGGTCGATCGCTGTGGCAGCCAGGACCTGGCGGACGTCCGCCGGGTCATTCACGCCGGCGGCGATCACTTGTGCCGCGGCGCCGACGACATGCGGGCAGGCCATCGACGTGCCCGAGTATGAAGCGTAGCCGCCATTCCGCACTGTCGAGGAGATCCCGCTGCCCGGAGCGGCCAGTTCGACCGTGCTGCCCGTGCTTGAAAACGAAGACCGGACGTCGCCGGACGTCGTCGCCGCAACGGCAATCACCGAATTGAATCGGGCCGGATAGCCGACGTTGTCTTCGGTACCGGCACTCGTGCCGCTGTTGCCGGCGGAAGCCACCATCAGGACTCCCGCAGCGTATGCATTGTCAAACGCCTGCTGGACGATGCTGCCGGGATGGGACGCCGAACTGTAGCTGTTGTTCGCGACCTGGATCCCGTTGTCCACGCACCACTGAACCGCGGACATGATGTTGCTCCACGATCCGCTTCCCGAGGAGTTCAGGACTTTCAACGCGTAAATCCGCGCTGCAGGCGCAACGCCCACCACGCCGAAGCCATCGTCTTCCGCGGCAATCGTCCCCGCGACGTGCGTCCCGTGGTTGTGGTCGTCCATCGGGTCGGCGTCGTTGTTGACGAAATCCCAGCCACCGACCACGTTGGCGTTCAGATCGGGGTGGTTGTAGTCGACGCCGGTGTCGATAATTGCCACCTTGACGCCGGCACCCGCGTAGCCGTCGGCCTGCACGATGCCGGCTCCGATCCGCTTCACGCCCCAGGCGTTGTCCAGTTCCAGATCGTCGGCCAACACGATTCCGTCCGGTTCCACGACGTCGACGTTGGGATTGTTCTGCAGGGCCTGGACGGCCTGCAGCGGAATGCGAGCCGCGACCGCAGGGACGATCCAGTAGCTGTGTTTAATCGTGCCGCCGTTCTTCCTGACAAGTGCGTGCTCGTTGGGACCCGGGGGGGTTTTGAACGCAATCAGCACGTCGACCTGTGGCTGGGCCTTGCCGGCCTCCGCGTCTCCATGAGGATTGAAACTCAGGCTCGTCACCGCGAGGAGGGCAGCGAACACAATGGGGCCGAATCGTCGGGGCATGGCGAATCTCCAAAAGGCCCGCGGCCCGCTGGCCGCGGCGGTGAACAGGTGGGCGCGCCCCTCAATCCGTCGTCCCCAGTTCAATGACGAGCGGCGCGGTTCTGCCGGCGCGCAGCTCGCTCCCGGTCACGGGGCGCGCGAGGGACGCAGTCCGAATCACTCAGTGGTCAATCGCGGTGCGAAAGTCAGAAAGGCTGTCGATTGGTCGAACGACCGCGGCAGGGGAGTGCCAACGCGGAGGCGTCGGAAAAGTCCATTGAGGGGACTCTAGGTCAAGGTGAGCCGGGATGCTGCAGGAATTGCAGAAAAAGACCGACGGCAACGAGACCGGCCTCGAATCCGCTCGCGCGACAAGACACGTTGACGACCCGCAACACCGATTGATGCCAGATCTCAACGCGGCCCAGCAGCGAACTGCGACTAAATCAACTCACTGACAAGTCGGCCGTCGTCCCGGGACGCGTCCGCAAGTCGT
>CAZWGW010000918.1:0-3135 GCA_964633565.1 uncultured Planctomycetaceae bacterium | reverse complement strand
CCGGCGGCTCCGTCACCGCGGGCCTGGCGATCTACGACACGATGCAGTACATCCGCTGCGACGTGGCGACGTATTGCCTCGGCCAGGCGGCGAGCATGGGGGCCGTGCTGCTGACCGCCGGCGCGAAGGGGAAGCGCAGCGCGCTGCCCAACGCGCGGATCATGATCCACCAGCCGCTCGCCGGGATGGAGGGGACGGCGACCGAACTGGAGATCCACGCCAAGGAGCTGCTCAAGGTCAAGCGGAAGATGAACGAGATCCTGATCAAGCACACGGGGCGGTCGCTCGAGGAGATCGAGCGGGACACCGACCGGGACAAGTTCATGTCGGCGGAGGAATCGCGCGAATACGGACTGATCGACAACATGCTGGAGCACCTCGTGCACCTGCCGACGTCGACCTGAGCAGATCACGAGAAGCACGTCATCATCTCCCGCACGGGGCGGAGCGGGGCCGAAGGAACAGGCCCATGCACGACAGGACAGGGACGTCGAGAGCCGCATTTCGGCGTCAAACGCCGAGGTGGCACGGCGCGGGCGTCCAGATTGATGCGTCTGGATCGGATCGTGATCCCCACACCGGCCCGAAGCGCAAGCCAGGGTGCATTCCATGTTGGACGTCCATTCCCTCGCTTGCGCTTCGGGCTGGTGTACTCGCGCTGCTGTTGTCCAGCGGCTGCCTTGGCTCGCGCGGCAACGTCGACCTGCTCGAGGCCAAGCTGCGGCAGCAGCAGGACCTGGCGGACCGGTATCAGCGGCAGTTGGCGCAGACGCAGAGTGAACTGACCGTCGCGCAGCAGGAGACGGACGTGCTGCGGAAGCAGCTCGCCGACCAGGGGGAGCGGCCCCTCCCCGCGGAGTACACGCAGAACCTGTTTCAGGTGACGGGGCTGCAGTTCAAGCCGCTGCTGACAGGGGGCCGCGACCGCGACGGTCAGGCCGGGGACGACGTGCTCGTGGCGCTGGTCGCCCCGCACGATGAGCACGGCGACGTGGTCAAGCTGCCCGGCGCGCTGGAGATCGAGGCGCTCGACATGACCCGACCGGAAGGAGAACGGCAGGTCGCGCACCGCCAGTTCTCCCCCCAGGAGGCACGGGCGCTGTGGAAGAGCGGGTTCCTCGCGGCAGGCTTTCAGTGCGAAGTCCCCTGGCAACAGCCGCCGGCATCCGAGGAGTTGCTGCTGCACGCGCGGCTGTCGACGGCCGACGGCCGGCAGTTTGACGCGACGCACACGGTCCGGGTGCAGACCGCGGGCGGCGGCGATTCACCGCGCCGCCTGTCGCCGCCGGCCGAGGCGCGTCCGGTGGGAATGCGCTCGAAGGATGCTCCCCCGCACGACCAGCCCGTCGCAGTGCCGGGGGGTGGAACAGCGGTCCTCCCCGTGGGGCTCGAATCGATGCTCGAGTCGGCGCGGGACCGGGAAGTGCGACCTTTGACCGGCGATGCGAGCATCCCGGAAAGCGATGATCTGCTCCCCCCGCTGCATGACGATGGCGGTGGAAATAGCGAAGAGGTCGCTCCTCCTGCTGGTGCTCCGCGTCCGTTTCCGCCCGTGCTGGAGACGTCGGACGTCTGGACGGAAGAGACGATCCCCTACCTGCGATAGCGCATCACGGGTGCAGCGACCCGGACGCTTGAAGCGTCCGGGTCGCTCAGCGCAGCACGGCCAGCGCCGACAAGGTCACCGCCACGTCAATCAGGAATCGCGCGCTCCACAGCCGTCGCAGAAGCCACTCGTCCGGACAGAGCGCCGCCACGCTCAGGATCAGATACAGGTTCGCCGCGACGTTGAACGCGAGGTGGACCAGCAACGGAAAGAGGACCAGCACCATTGCTCCGGGCCGGTCAAACGCGTCGGCGATCCAGTGATGAGTCGCCGTCACCAGCCAGAAGCCTGCGGCAAAGTGGGCGCACCACCAGAGGCTGAGCACCGGCCGCACCAGCCAATGCAGCGTCGCCACCTGCAGGCCCAGCTCGACGGCGTACGCCGGAGGACCTTCCCGGGAGATAATGCGCGGGGGCGACGCCGTGTCGCGTCCCCACCCCAACTCGGGATAGCACACGGACCCCGCGCGGCCCGCCGCGCGCGCCACCCAGACGGCCACTGCGGTCGCGGCGACGGCCGGCACGACGACCCGGGAGAGCAGGGCCCATTCCCCCAGAAAGAACGAAAACACCGACGCCATGAGCAGCGCGACGACCGGAGCGAAGCCGAGAAAGAACGTCGCGGTCAGGCCGAACAGCACTTCGCACTTGCCCAGAAAGCGAAACCGCTCCACGCGGTCCACCGGTGGAGGCGTCGCCGCGGCGACGAATTCCTGCCACTCGGCGGCATTCGACATCGCCTGACCCCTTCGACCCTTGCCCCTCGACGTTCGAACCTCAACTCCTGACCGTCAATGCGCCCCCATCTGCACCATGTGGGCGCGGGCCTTGGCTTCTTCCGCTTCCGGAATGCGGCCGCACCGCATGTAGATCACCGAGAGCTGAGTGTACGAGAAGGGATCCTGCGGCAGCAGTTCCACGACTTTTTTCGCATGCTCGATGGCCCCCTCGTAGTCCCCGAGCTTGTGCAGGTAGACAGCCAGCGCGGAATGCGAGTCGGTGTGGCCGGCGTCCGCGGCGACCACCTCGCGGAGTTTGACCACGGCGGCGTTCAGGTCCCCCTGGTCCTTGAGGCGGATCGCGTCATCGTAGAGTTCACTGGGCGTCGGCATGGCGGTCGATCGAAACTCGAAGGTGTCGTGGGCGATTGTCACGGTTCATGATAGTCTGGACCGGGGTACGGTCCAACCGTGGCCCGCTGTTTCACGTGAAACACACACCAGCCCGACATGCCCCCCACCCTCGATTGCACGCCGGTCGACGCGCCGCGCGTCCCCGGCCCCCCCACGCGGCGGGAATGGCGGACGCTGTTCGTGATCGTGGTTGTCGGCTTGCTGCTCCGCGCGGCGTTTCCGGGCCTGATGGCGGTGGAACACTTCGACGAGGGGGTGTATGCGTCGAACCTCTATTCCGCTGATCAGGACCCGCCCTACGCGTATCCGGATCGCCATCTGTACGCGCCTCCGCTGTTTCCGGCACTGCTGGAGTGGACCATCATTCTGGGCGGAGGACGCGCGCCGGCGGCGATGT
>CAZWGW010000917.1:0-3140 GCA_964633565.1 uncultured Planctomycetaceae bacterium | reverse complement strand
GCGAACTGAAATTCGGTTTCGACTGGCTTTCGACCACCTGCGACGCGAACGCCGATGGCGTCATCGGCAAGGACGAACTGCCGCGCGACACCCCCGACCTGGACCGCGTGTTTTCGCGCCTGGACCGCGACCTGGACGGCAAACTGCAGCGACTGGACTTCGACTACGCCGGCAGCCGGCCGGCGACGGTCCCGCAGACGGCGAGCCAGTTCCTGTTCTCTGCCCTGGACACTGACTCCAACGGGCGCCTGACCACCGCAGAGTTGAATAACTTCTTCTCCGACGCCGATCGCGAAAAGTCGGGATTCCTCACCGCGGAGGACCTGCTTCTGGAATTCGCCGAAGAGTTCGCCGCTCGCGAAAGTCTCGGCAACGACATGCCCGGCCCAGACGAAATGCTCGCGATGTTTTTCCGCGGCGAACTGGGCTTGTGGGAGCCGGGGCCGAAGCTGGGGGACCAGGCCCCCGATTTCACGTTGCCCACCCACGACTGCGGGCGGAGCGTGACGCTGTCGGAATGTCGGGGCAAGCCCGTGATCCTCATCTTCGGCAGCTTTACCTGAGGCCCCTTTCGATCCCAGGCTGGGGTCCTCGACAAGCTGTATGCCCGCTACCGGGAGCGGGTGGAGGTCTATGCGGTCTATATCCGCGAAGCGCATCCGACCGACGGCTGGCGGATGAGTTCCAATGACCGCGCCGGCGTCGCCCTGGAACAGCCCAGGACGCAAGCCGGACGGAACCTGGCGGCCAGCAAGTGTTGTCAGTCGCTGGGTCTGACGATGCCGCTCCTGGTCGATACGGTCGAGGATGAGGTGAACCGCGCTTACAGCGGCTTTCCCGACCGGCTGTACCTGATCGATCGCGAAGGAAAGGTCATCTACAAGGGGGGCCGCGGGCCCTTTGGCTACAAGCCGCGCGAGCTGGAGCAGACCCTGCTGCTCTACTTGCTGCACGAGCAGATGGCGCAGACGGCGCCGTGAGCAGAGCGTGCCAGACAAGGTGCGCAAGTGCTGGCAGACTCGCCGGCCGACGAGCCCGCACTGGTCAGTTCCACCGACGTGGGCAACGGCGACAGGTCAGGGCGAGTTGGCAGATCTGCAGATCCCGTGCCGAGGGGTGGCACGCTTGGCGTTGTTCCCGCGTTGCTGTAACGTAGCGTTTCATGTGCGGCATCGTCGGATTGCTGATCAAACACGAGTCCCTCCGCCACCGCCTCGGCGAATGGGCCGCGCCCATGCTCGACTGCATGGGGGACCGCGGCAGCGACTCGGCCGGCCTCGCGGCGTTCGACACCGTGTCTGACCCCGATGTGCGGAAAATCAGCCTGTTCGCGCAGGGAATGTCGCCGGACGACTGGACCGCGCTGATCGGCCAGGTGACCGACGGTCTCATCGGCGAAACCGATCTCCTGGCCCGTGGACCGCATGCCACAGTCACGACCGACATGCCGGTCGATGTCCTCACCGCCCGGCTCCGCGAATATCGCCCGCGCGTCCTCATCCTCGGAGTTGGCCGGGCGATGGACGTCTACAAAGACGTTGGCCATCCGCACAAACTGATTGAACGATACGCGCTGAACCAGGTGGAGGGGACCCACGTCGTCGGCCACACGCGGATGGCCACGGAGTCCGCTGTCTCCGTGGCGCACTCGCATCCGTTCACGGCCGGCGAGGACCTCTGCCTGGTCCACAACGGGTCGCTCTCAAACCATCACAACGTCCGCCGCCGTCTGGAACGCAATGGGATCGAGTTCGAGACCGACAACGACACCGAAGCGGCGTGCCGGTTCGTCCAGTGGCGGCTGCAGGAGGGGGACGACGTCGAGACGGCGCTGGAGCGCGGCTTCACGGAACTCGACGGGTTCTACACGCTGCTGATCGGGACGGCCGACCGCCTCGTGCTGGTCCGCGACGCGTTCGCGTGCAAGCCGGCCGTCGCGGCGGAGACCGACGACTACGTCGCGATCTCATCGGAGTACCGCTCGCTGGCCCACTTGCCGGGCATCCGCGAGGCCCACGTGTTCGAACCGGCGCCGGAGCAGATCTACGCATGGACCGTGTGACCGCCGGCGACACCGTCGAGTGGGACCTGGCGACCGCGTCGGTCCGCGACCTGAACCAGTACCTGCACGATCTGGCCCGCGCCCCTTCCGTCCCGCTCCCCCGCGTGCGGATCACCAATCCCGACGGCCGCCACAGCATTGCCGCCGGCGTGCAATTGCCGCTGACGATCGACGTGCTCGGCGACGGCGGCTACTTCCTGGCCGGCATGAACCAGCAGGCGCACGTCACCGTACACGGTAACGTCGGCTGGAGCGTGGCCGAAAACATCATGTCCGGCAGCGTCCGGGTGAAAGGCTGCGCCTCCGAGTGCGCCGGGGCGTCCGGCCAGGGCGGCCTGCTGATCATCGAGGGCGACGCGTCGTCCCGGTGCGGCATCTCGATGAAAGGCTGCGACATCGTCGTCGGCGGCAGTGTCGGCCACATGTCGGCCTTCATGGCGCAGGCCGGCACGCTCGTCATTTGCGGCGACGCCGGGGCCGGCCTGGGGGATTCGCTGTACGAAGCGACCATTTACGTGCAGGGGCGCATTCACGGGCTGGGGGCGGATGCTCGCGAGGAGCCGATGACTGCTGCGGACGTGGCCCGTGTCGCTGACCTGCTGGCCCGCGCAGAATTGCCCGGCAAACCGGCCCGCTTCCAACGGATCGCCTCGGCGCGCTCGCTCTACCACTGGCATGCCGACGCCGGACAGGAGTACTGACCATGTCCGACCGACTGCGGCTCGAAGAGAGCTTTTCGTTCAACCGGCAGGCGATCGCCTACATCCACCACGCTGCCGAGCACGGCCTGTACGAGATCCGCGGCCTCGGCGCCAAGCGGGCGCTCCCCACGTTCGACGATCTCGTCTTTCTGACCGCCTCCGCCTCGCGCTACCCGCTGGAGGGCTACCGCGAGAAGTGCGACACGACGACCGTGCTCGGCACGCGCTTCGCGAAAAAGCCGATTGAACTCAAGATCCCCATCACGATCGCCGGCATGAGCTTCGGGGCCCTCTCCGCGAACGTGAAGGAAGCACTCGGTCGCGCCGCCACCGCCATGGGGACGTCGACGACCACCGGCGACGGCGGCATGACGCCG
>CAZWGW010000916.1:839-3148 GCA_964633565.1 uncultured Planctomycetaceae bacterium | reverse complement strand
GTCGTCGTCCTCATCGAAGTCGTCACCGCCGTAGACGTCGTCCCACGTGCCGTAGAATTCCACGGCCCCATCGCGAACGGCGATGAAGCAGCCGTGCTCGTCGTAGTGTCCGAACTGCGTATCGAGTGCGAGGATGACGCGGCTGTTCTCCGCATCGAGATTGACCTGCGTGATCGAGAAACATTGCAGCGGCACATCGGTCTCATCGGCGTTGGGGGGGAACATGAGCCGGTCACCAGGGTGCATCATGGGACCATCCGGCGCCATCATTCCGTGCATTTCGCGGAGGGCGCGTTCGATCTGCGGTCGTAACTGCTCCTGCCGCGCGACAAACTGCTCGAATAAAGCGATCTGGCCGCGCGACGGTTTCTTTGCGCGTCCGCAATTGAACATCAACCGGCCCGGCGGTTGTTCCTGGGCCTCAGCCGCGTCCTCGACTCTCTCCTCATTGTCGTCCATGTCCAACTGCGACTGCATCTCTTTGATGGCGGCGGCCGGATCCTCCATCATCCGCTGCATCTGCTCGAACGACTGGCGCTGTTGTTCATACAGCTCCGGGTCGGAATCGCGCAATTCCTCCGCCTGCCGTTTCATCTGTTCCAGCATCTGCTGCCCCTGCGCAAACATTGGCGACTGACGGTACATCTCGAGTTGCTGCGTCAGCATGTCCTGCAGGGCGTCGGGATCGGGGTCCTTCATCGCGTCCATCGCCAGCGCCGCCGATTTGGCGAGGAAGGCATACCGCTCCGGGTCTTCCTCCTGCATGTCGCGGTCCTGCTGCGTCTCGTAGCCCCCTTCCCGCAGGCGGGCCGTCAGCCGGTCGAGTCGGGCCTGGTAGGCGGCGGTGTCCGGTCCATGGCCCGGGCCGGCGTTTCGCATCCACATCGTCTCGGCCCCCTGCAGGTGCCACTCGACGTATTCGGCGAGCGGCATCTGCCCGGATTCAAAGTACTCGTGAATCGGCCGCATCACGTGCATGCGGGCCTGTGCGAAGTAGTCGCCAAAGTCGCGCTCCAGTCCCGTTTCGACCTTGCGCCAGGACTTCACTTCGCCATGCCCGGCAGCGGCGGTCAATTCTTCCAGCCGGGTGCAGAGCCGCTGCCACTGCTCCAGTTCTTCGGGTGGGGCGGAGGCTTCCATCCAGCCGTCGGTGATTTCGTCGAACCGCGCGCCGATATGGGCGAGGGCCGGGACGTCTGCGCGGAAGCAGAGGTCGCCGCGCTGGCGGAACGTCGCGTTGTAGGGGGCGGCAGGCATACGGACGACTTGGCTCGATGAGACGACGGAGGGATGGCTGGTGCGAGATTGGTCTTTTGCCAGCGACACTTGTATCTCGGCGGCACATCTCACGCAATTCGGCGAGGGGTGTCGGGTGGGACCGATTATGCCGATTTTCTGGAGTGCTGGATCGGCCTTAACATTTCAGCGAACTGCTGTTGCCGAACGCATCGACCGATTACCATACAAGGACGCGGGACCCGCCACCCCTGCAGCCCCGAACAGCGTGTGCGATGACTCGGCTGTCCCTCCTGACGACGGTACTCGTGAGCCTGGCCGCGCCCGCGCTCCGCGCCGACGACGGGACGGATTTCTTCGAGCAAAAGATCCGCCCGGTCCTGGCGGAACGCTGTTATGCATGCCATTCGGTCGATGCCGATTCGCTGAAAGCCAACCTGTTCCTGGATTCCCGGGAAGGAACGCGCCGCGGCGGGGACTCCGGACCGGCGGTCGTCCCGAACGACCTGGAAAAAAGCCTGATCCTGGCAGCGATCAGATATGAGACGGTGGAGATGCCGCCGGACGGCAAGCTGCCGGACGACGTGATCGCCGACTTCGTCAAGTGGGTCGAAATGGGCGCGCCGGACCCGCGCGAGGCGCCGGTCAAGGGGCCCGCGACGACTCAGGCGGCACAAATCGACTGGGAAGCCGCGCGGCAGTTCTGGTCATTTCGCCCGCCGGAACGACATGCCTCTCCCACAGTCAGCAACGGCATGTGGGGCCGGACGCCGGTCGACGAATTCATTCTGGCACAACTCGATGCGGCCGCACTCTCACCGAGTGAACAGGCCGACCGGCGGACTCTGATCCGCCGCGTGACGCTCGACCTGATCGGCCTGCCGCCGACGCCGGAAGACGTGCAGACCTTCGTGCGTGACGAGTCACCGCGCGCCTACGAAGAACTCGTCGAACGGCTTCTGGCCTCGCCGCACTATGGCGAGCGCTGGGCGCGCCTCTGGCTCGACGTCGCACGCTATGCGGAGGACCAGGCACACATCGTGGGGAACGACCGCGAACTCTGTTATCCGAAC
>CAZWGW010000916.1:0-822 GCA_964633565.1 uncultured Planctomycetaceae bacterium | reverse complement strand
TCGCGACTGGGTCATCGGCGCGCTGAATGCCGACATGCCGTACGATGAGTTCATCCGCCGGCAACTGGCGGCCGACGTGATCAATCCTGACGACAGAGCGGGCCACGTGGCGCTGGGGTTCATCGGCCTGGGACCGAAGTATTACCGCCGCAATTCACCGGAAGTGATGGCTGAGGAATGGGAGGACCGCGTCGATACGGTCGCCCGCGGCCTGCTGGGCCTGACGGTCGCCTGTGCACGGTGCCATCACCACAAATTCGATCCGATCCCGACGGAGGATTACTACGCGCTGGCAGGGGTGTTTGCCGGCACGGAGATGTTCAACCGGCCCATGACGGAGGGGGCCGAGACGAACAAGGACGGCCAGGCGAAGAAGCCGGAAGAGGCAGTACACATCGTGCGGGACAAGGAGCCGCGCGACCTCAACGTGATGATCCGCGGCGACGTGAACAACACGGGACCGGTGGTGCCGCGGCGGTTCGTGACGGTGCTCTGCTCCGCGGAACCTGCGAAGTTCGAGCACGGCAGCGGCCGGCGGGACCTGGCGGAGGCGATCGCCAGCCGCGACAACCCGCTGACGGCGCGAGTCATCGTCAACCGGGTCTGGGCGCAGCACTTCGGCCAGCCGCTGGTGGCGACGACGAGTAACTTCGGGGCGCTGGGGGAAAGGCCGACGCATCCCGAGCTGCTCGACGACCTGGCCGTGCGGTTCATGGAGAACGGCTGGTCACTCAAGTGGCTGCACAGGGAGATCGTGCTGTCCTCGGCCTACCAGCAGGCGAGCCACACGCTGGACACGTCATTCTACGATTTGCTCGCGTC